>JAFTAB010000217.1 GCA_017458745.1 Schwartzia sp. (in: firmicutes)
GGTTCACTCTCGGCATGGGCATCGCGCTCATCATCATGGGCATATTATATGCGCGGCCCATGCGCGGCACGGGGCTCGTGACAATATCGGAGTACATCGAGCAGAACTACGGCAAGAGAGCGGAAATCTTCACAAGCGTCTGTTCCTCGCTCGGCACCCTCCTCTCGGCGGTCGCGTCGTCGCTCCCAGGCATCGGTATCATCGCGGTGCTGCTCGATATACCGCTCGCTGAGGCGGCAATTATTTTGCTTCTGCTCGTAGCGGCGTACGCTTTTTTTGGCGGGATGAAGAGCGCGGGCGTCGGCGGCATGCTCAAAATGGCGGTGCTTTGGTTGAGCCTAGTCATCGCGGGCATCGCCGCCTCCCACGCGATAGCGTCCGACGCGAATATCCACGCCGCGCTGGAAGAGCCGCACTGGTTTGACCTGCTCGCCAAGGGAGCGAACGGGACAGCGACGCAGCTACTCTCGCTCGTCGTCGGCACACTCTGCACGCAGAGCTACATTCAGGCGATATTCTCCGCGTCCTCGCCTCGCGTCGCGTCAATCGGCGCATTCACGGCGGCGGCGATCACCATACCGATTGGTCTGCCATGCGCCATGATCGGGATGTACATGCACGCCGTGCGCCCCGAAGTCGCCCCCATGCTCGCGCTGCCGACGTACCTGCTGGAGCATCAGCCGACGCTCATCGGCGCGGTCGCCATGGGCGGCATCGTGCTCTCGCTCATCAGCTCGATAGCAGGCCTCACCCTCGGCATCGGCACGATGCTCTCACGCGACATATTCAGGCGGCTGCTCAATATCACGAGCGACTCGGGCGAGCTGAGACTCACGCGAGTCGTCGTGCTGTGCGTCATCGCCCTCGCTCTTTTAATCGCGATCGCAAACGAGGGCTCCGAGGTTCTCTTTTGGAATTATCTCTCGATGGCTCTGCGAGGAGGCGGGATATTCCTGCCGCTCACGGTCGCCGTGTTTCGCCCCCGCGCCGTCGCCCCCAGATGGGCACTGATATCAATGATCGTGTCAACGTCGTCAGCCATAGCAGCCGCGCTGATGGGCTCGCCGATAAGCCCGCTCATAATCGGCCTTGCAGTGAGCGGCGCGCTGCTCGCTGTCGGATATAGGAGAGACTAATCCCGAATGTCCTTCGGCTCTATCGTTATTATTTTTCCGTCAGGCTCGCGATAGACTGCCTCCTTTATCATCGCGTTGCGGAGCATTCGGCGGCACAGGAGGCACGGCTGCCCCGACGCCAGAGTCCCGTCCGCGTTGTACCCCTCGATGTATATCGTCGCCCCCTTCATCTTCACGGGGTCGGCATTGATGATGGCGTTCTGCTCCGCGTGGACGGCGACGCACAGCTCATAATTTTGCCCCTTCGGCACATGGAGCCTCTCGCGCTCGCACACCCCGGTGTCGATGCAGTTAGCCTCGCCGCGCGGCGCCCCGTTATAACCGGTGCTTATTATGATATTGTCCTTGACGATTATCGCGCCGTATCGGCGGCGCAGGCAGGTGGAGCGCGTCCCGACAGCCCTCGCGATGTCAAGGAAATACTCCGTCCACTCGGGACGCGTCTGCTTTTTCTTCTCGCTCATTTTTTATAGCTCCTTAAATAATTTATTATTCTCATTTTATCACATGGCACAATATTTATACCATATTGTCAATAAAAAAATCACTCCCAAGCCACAAGGGAGTGATTTTTTTTAGCAATTCTTTCACGCCTCGGCGGAGGCCGGCTCTTTTTGCGCCGCCTTCTTCTTCCTGCCGCCGAGCTTCTCGACTACCTTCTCGACTATTACGAAGAAAGCAGGGATGAGGAATATCCCGAGCATCGTCGCGAAAAACATTCCTGCCACGACAGCGATGCCCATGTTGTTTCTCGACCCCGCGCCGGCTCCCGACGCGACTGCCAGCGGCAAGCAACCGATGATGAAAGCGAATGACGTCATCAGTATCGGGCGCAGACGCAGCTTTGCCGCTTCCACTGCCGCCTTCACCGGATCCTCGCCCTCGTCAACGAAAGCCTTGGCGAACTCGACTATGAGGATAGCGTTTTTCGCGGCAAGCCCGATGATCGTGATGATGCCGATCTGCATATAGAGACTGTTGCTCTGGCTCATCGCCCACTCGCCCACGAACGCGCCGAAAACTCCGGTCGGCACCGTGAGCAGCACGGAGAACGGGACGCTCCAGCTCTCATAGAGAGCGGCAAGGCAGAGGAAAACGAAAATGAGCGACATCGCGAGCACCTGGCCCGTCTTTGAGCCGGCCGATTTTTCCTCGCGGCTCTGCCCGGACCACGCGATTGTGAACCCGCCTGGCGCTACCTCGTTCACGACCTCCTCTATTGCGTCGAGAGCCTGACCGGAGCTGTATCCCTCGCCCTCCGTGCCCTGTATCGTGATGTTGCGAACCGCGTTGAATCTGGTTATGACCGACGCGCTCGTAGTGACTTTCGGGCTGATGAGAGTATCGAGCGGGACAAGCGTCCCCGACTTGCTCTTCACGAAAACGAATTTCGAGCCCTCGGCGGCGGAGCGATATGTCGCGTCCGACTGCACGACGACCTTGTACGAGCGACCGAAACGGTTGAAATCGTTGACCTCGTAGCCGCCGTAATTGACCTGAAGCGCGGTAAAGACGTCGGAGAGATTCACGCCGAGGTTCTTGACTTTCTCGCGATCCACGTCAAAATTCAGGCTCGGGGTATTTATCGCGAATGTCGTGTATACGCCCTGCAATTCCGGGCGAGCGTTAGCCGTCTTGACGATTTTCTGCGCTATCTCGTTCAGCTCCTCGTCGGTGTGGCTCGTCATGTCCATCAGCTTCAGCGAGAATCCGCCGACCATGCCGAGACCCGGAAGCGACGGCGGGTTGAAAGCGATGACCGATGCCTCCGGCGTCAGCTCCGCGCCGAGGCCGAATATGCGCCTGACCTGCCCGTCAATCTGCTCCGCCTTGTTCTTGCGCTTGTCCCAGTCAGTGAGGCTGATGAAGAAAAGCCCCGAGTTCGGCTTCATGGCCTCAGTAGTTATGTCGACGCCCGTGACCGACTGCACATGGTTTATTCCATTGCCTTCCTTTATCGCCGCTGCAAGGCGGTCCATTGTCTCCTTTGTGCGATTGAGCGATGTGCCCTCGGGGAGCGAGACAGACGCGATGAAGTAGCCCTGATCCTCCGACGGGACAAACGAAGTAGGCACGAGCTTATTGAGTATGCCCATGAGCCCGACTATAATCACGAGTGTCACGACGGCGATGCCGAGATGGCGGACTATGAACTCAACGCCCGTGGTGTATCGGGCGAGCGTCCTGTCATACCAGCGATTGAAAGCGTCAAATATTTTCTGTACGAAACTCTTTTTATGCTCCTCCTGCTCCTCGTGCGGCTTCAATATCAGCGTGCAGAGAGCCGGCGTGAGGGTCAATGCGACGAACGCCGAGAGAGCCATGGACACGGCAATCGTTAGAGCGAACTGACGATAGAGCACGCCCATCATGCCGCCGAGGAACGCGACCGGAACGAAAACCGCCGCGAGCACGAAAGCGATGGCGACGACAGGCCCCTGCACCTCCTCCATGGCGACCTCCGTCGCCTCCATCGGGGGCAGGTGCTTCTCCGCCATGTTGCGCTCGACGTTCTCTATGACGACTATCGCGTCATCGACGACGAGGCCGATGGCGAGAACCATCGCGAAAAGCGTCAGAGTGTTTATCGAAAAGCCCATCACCATGAACGCCGCGAATGTCCCGACGAGCGAGACAGGGACGGCGAGCATCGGTATCAGCGTCGCGCGCCAATTCTGCAGGAACACGTAGACGACGATTATGACGAGGAGCAGCGCCTCAAAGAACGTGTGCGCGACCTCGGTCAGCGACGCCGTGATAAAGCGGGTATTATTCACCACCTCGACATACTCCATGTCCGGCGGGAAATATTTCTGCGCGTCGTCGATGACAGCCTTCGCTTTCGAGATGACATCCATCGCGTTTGCGTCGCTCGTCATCTGAATGCCGAACATCATGGCTGTCGCGCCGTCGGTCTCGGCAATGACGCTGTTCGTGCGTGGCCCCGTCTCGATGCGGGCTATATCCTTCAGGCGAAGAAATGACCCGTTTTCATCAGAGCGGACTATGATGTCCTCAAACTGATTCACCGAATCTATGCGCCCCTGCACCTTGCCGGTGTACTGCTTTTCTTGGTCAGCGGGAGCCGGCAAAGCGCCAATCGTTCCGGCTGGAGCCTGCAAGTTCTGCTCCGATAGAGCCGACGTGACCTCCGCGACCGTGATGCCCAGCTCCGCCATGCGGTCAGGATTCAACCAAACGCGCATTGAGAAATCCGGTCCGTAGACGTTTATATCGCCGACACCGTAGATGCGCTTCAGCTGATCGAGGATATATATATCGGCATAGTTTTTGAGGTACTCCTGCGAGTACGTGCCTTTCGGCGACGAGAGAGCCGCTATCAGCACCATGTCGTCGGAGGATTTCTTTGTCGTGACGCCATAGCTTTTGACATCGCTCGGCAGGCTGGCCTCAGCGGTCGAGACGTTGTTCTGCGTCTTGACCGAGTCCATGTCGGCATCAGTGCCAAGATTAAAGACAACGGTTAGCTTATACTGCCCGGCATCGTCGGAATTCGACGACATATAGTCCATGCCCTCGGTGCCGTTGACTTCTTTCTCTATGATTGACGCGACCGTGTTATTCACGACAGCCGCGTTTGCGCCGACGTACGTCGTGGAGACGGAAATCGTCGGCGGCGATATTTGCGGGTACTGCGCGATTGGCAAGCTGAACGCCGAGAGCGTGCCCAAGATGAGCAGCATCAGCGAGAGCACCATCGCAAAGACCGGCCTATGGATGAAGAACTTTGACAAGACGGCACCCCCTTATTTATTCGCGCCTTGCTTCGCGGTAACGGACCGGGTGTCGGCAAGCTGCGTCGAGTTATCAAAAGTGAAGCCCATGTCCTGAGGCGTGACATCCGTCACGGCTAGCTCCATGTTGCCCTGCAGCTTCGTCAGTCCCTCGACGACGACCCTGTCGCTCGCCGTTATCCCGCTGTTCACCAAGTAATAGCTGCCGACCTTGTCGCCAAGCTCGACCGCCTTTATCTCGGATTTTCCATCCGCGCCGACGACGATGACGAATGTCTTCTCAAGAGCCTGCTGCACCGCCCTCTGCGGGACAAGGAGCGCATTAGGCACAGTCTCGCCGCCGAGCTTCACGCGCGCGAACATCCCCGGGAGCAACATTCCCTTTGGATTTGGCAGCGTCGCCTTGACAGCGAGCGTGCCTGTGCTCTCAGAGAGGGCGCGATCGGCCTGCGAGAGCGTGCCGGGGATCGGGTACTCACGCCCGTCCGAGAGGGAGATCGTCACAACGGCGGAATCGGCAGAGCCCTTGTTCAGCTCATGCAGGTGCATGAATTTCAGGTACTCCATCTCGCTTATGCTGAACTGCACATAGACAGGGTCAATCGAGCCGATCGTCACCAGCACCGTCTGTCCGGCGTTGGCATACGTTCCTATCGCGACATCGTTGACGTCAATCCGTCCGTCCATCGGCGCATACACCACGGTGTCATCGAGATCCTCCTGCGCCTTCTTGAGCATCGCCTCATTCGCGGCGACTATCGCCTCATACTGGCTCACCTGCGCGCGCTGCGTCGTCACCGTCTGCTCGGCGATGGCCGCCGACGCCAGCAGTGCCTCATCGCGCTGCAAATCAATCTGGGCGTTGTTCAGCGTCGCCTCGCTCTGCGCGAGATTAGCCCTCGCCGAGAGCACCGCCGACTCGTACTGGCGCGAGTCAATCTTAAAGAGCGGCTGCCCCTCCTTCACGAACTGGCCGCCCGTGATATACTTCTCCATGATGGTCCCCGACACTCGTGGCAGCACCTTCACCTCGTCAAGCCCGCGCACCTGCCCGGCATACTCATACGAAAGCGGCACGTCGCGCTGCACGACCTGCATCGCCTTTACCTTCACCGCCTGCGACTGCTGCTGCTTGGCGCCGTCGCCGCACCCGCCGAGCATGACGCTCGTCGCGAGAAGGCCGCCGAGAGCGAAAGTCATCATCTTGTGTCTTTTTATCGAAAACAAAATAAGAAACCCCCTTCAAGGATTGTTTTCAAATTACAACAAAAAAATAGTAAACAACTATTTACTATTATCGCTTTATATTATATTATTGTATCATAAAAGTCAAGAAAATCATTGCGATGCTAAGAAACAATCCGAGCATAACTTTTGCCCGTCAGCATCGTATAAAACCAAGGAGCCAACATGAAAGAAGAAAATCAAAAGGCGCTCGCCTCATCATTCATTGAGCTGGCCATCGCCATGCACAGGAACTTTTTCAGAAAGGTGAAGCTCCCCCTGCCGATAAACCAATTCTCCGTGCTAGGCGTGCTCAACGACGACGGCACCGTCCCCATGCGCGAGGTCGGCGACACTCTCGCGATGCCAAAGCAGCAGCTGACATCCATCGTCGACAAGCTGGTGCGCATGGGCCTCGTCGAGAAAAAAGAGAACGAGCAGGATCGCCGCCAAATCGACATATCACTCACCCCGAAAGGAACAGAGCTTATCGCCTCATTCGAGGAAAAGCTGCGCGAGCATATAAAAAGCTCATTCGCCTCTCTCTCAAAGGAAGACACCGACCGCATAATGAGCTCGGTCAAGACAATCCTCAAAGCCATCGACAGGATAGAAAAGACAAAATAAAAATCGAGTAGGAGGCTGACCATTAATTGACCAGCCGACCTCTCACACCACCGTGCGTACCGTTCGGTACACGGCGGTTCTCTAGTTTTCACATACTTGCTCGTAATAGCTCGTCAGGCTTATATAGCCTTGGCGGGCTA
>JAFTAB010000218.1 GCA_017458745.1 Schwartzia sp. (in: firmicutes)
GGATGCCGGTCATTTAACGTCGCGAAGCATCCGATGAACCTCTTTCCGATAAGCACGGCAGCAGCCTCGGCATCTTTCCCGCAACCAAAAACAACAACATTTTTCATAATTTTTCTCCTTTCTTTAGTGGTATAATTATATTTGCACTCATTGAACACGAAGCGGGATAATCTCCCATGCTGTATATGAAAGGACTGGCTCTCATGGCTAAAAAATCAATCCTCCGAATCGGAAATCACCTCTCATCGTCCAAGGGCTACCTCGCCATGGGCGAGGAGGCTCTGTCTCTCGATGCCAATGTCTTCGCCTTTTTCACCCGCAATCCTCGCGGCGGCAAGGCAAAAGATATAGACGACGACGATGTGAAATCATTCCTCGCTTTCGCGAAGAAAAACAAAATCGGCCCTCTCGTCGCTCACGCTCCATACACTTTGAATCCGTGCGCCGCTAAAGAGGATTTGCGCAAGTTCGCCCGCGAGACGATGGCCGACGACCTCGACCGTCTTGAGCGCACGCCCGGCAATTATTATAATTTCCACCCGGGCAGCCATGTCGGGCAGGGCGCCGACATCGGAATCGAGCTTTGCGCCGCGCTCCTCAATGCGGTGCTCAAAGAGGAGCAGCACACGACGGTGCTCATTGAGACGATGGCGGGCAAGGGCTCGGAGATCGGCCGCACATTTGAAGAGGTGCGCGCAATATATGACAAAGTCGAGCTGAAATCGCATGTCGGCGTTTGCCTCGACACATGCCACATCTGGGACGGAGGCTACGATGTCAGGGATCACCTTGACGACGTGATAGATGAATTTGACAGCGTCGTGGGCATTGAAAAGCTAAAGGCGATTCACCTGAACGACAGCATGAACGTCCTCGGCGCGCACAAGGACAGGCATCAAAAAATCGGAGAGGGAAACATAGGTCTCGACGCTCTCGCCCGCGTAATAAACCACCCCAAGCTCAAGAACCTGCCATTCATCCTTGAGACACCAAACGAGCACGACGGCTACGCGAAAGAGATAAAGACACTTCGCGGGCTATACAAAGGCTAAACGGGCACCGATTGAGCCCCTTTCACCAGCGGCATGCGAAGCGTCACAGTCGCCCCCACGCCGTCCTCGCTTGTTATCGTGAGGCCGTAGCCATTGTCCTCGCCATAGAGCAAGGTTATACGGCGGTGAACATTGTAAAGCCCCTGATGCCCGTCGGGCGGCGCCTTTTTCGCGAGGCTGCCGCGTATGCCGACGAGCGCGGCGTCGTCTATCCCCCCGCCCGTGTCGCGTATCTTTATGACGAGCACATCGACATTCTCATCATCGGATGAGAATGTCTTTTTATTTTCGACCGTGACGAAAACCGTCACCTCTATATGCTCCATTTTCTCCATGCCGTATTTCAGCGAGTTCTCGATGACGGGCTGCATGATGAGCTTCGGCACCAGCGCCCCCCTCACATCATCATCGACATTTATCTCATAGTCGAACCGCTCGCCGAATCTGTACTGCATTATCGCCAGATAATCATAGAGATGCTCTATGTCGCTCTCGATGGATACGCTGGCCGTGCTCTGCCTGATGCTGTAGCGGAGGAGCCGTGAGAGAGCCATCGTCATCTCACCCGCCGCCTCGGGGCGCATCGTTATCATGAACTTGATGCTGCTCAATGTGTTATACAAAAAGTGCGGGTCAAATTGCGATGTGAGCTGCGACAGCTCCATCGTCACCACGGCGCGGGTCTTTTCCTCGTTGCTCCGCATGAGCCTCTTGAGGCTCTCGACCATGCTGTTGTATGAGTTGCCCACGACGCGCAGCTCATGCGGGCCATCAATATCGAGATGGTGATTGAGGTCGCCCCGCTCGACGGCGGCAAAAGCGTCAATTATGAGCAACAGATTTTTCGTCTCGGCTCGCGCCTGATGAAGCGACAAGAAAAACGAAAGGGCGGAAAGCGTGACGAGCGCGATGACGAAGATGAGCACCGACTGCACCAGATAGCCGCGCATCTCGCCCAGGAGCGTCACCGCGTATATCGTGAGGTCGCCCCCGAGCATCGCGCGATGCGCCACATAGTAGTCGCTCGTGTCGTAAGTCACGAGGCCGGTCGCCTCATGGAAAATCGGCTGGATTTTATTCGACAGCCTCTGCGAGAAGCTGTAGTATGTGCACAGGGGCGTATTGCCCTCCCTGTCCTCGACGATGAAATTGATTCGCGGGTGAACTATGTCGCGAAGTATCTCATCACCCGAGGCGACGAGCACGAGATAGCCGCGCACCTCCCCGTCCCTCACGATCGCGCTCGCCACGGCGACATCCTGCGGCCTGCCAAAGCGCGACTCTCGCTCCGTGAAATCATGCACGGCATGGAGCGGGTCCGCATTCAGCCTTTGGACGAGTCCGCCATAGGCGAAGCTGGGCATCGCGGCCATCTCCTTTGAGGTCGAGTGGCTCTCCATGACTACCTCCTGATTCTTGTCGAGCACGGCAAACATCTGATAAGCCGGCAAAGCGTCAAGGGACAAATGAACCCTGCGATAAAACTCGACGTAGTAGACATTGTCCGACATCAGGCGGGACAGGTTGCACTCGCCGGCAAGCGAATCCGCCGCGCTCATGCCGCCCTCTATCGTGGCGGTAATTTTTTTCGCCGCGGAGTCGAGAGCCTCCTCGTTGCGCCCGACGACCTGCCCCGACCAGTACCAGTAAAAAGATATTGCCGACAGCACGAAAAGCACGACAAGCGGCACTATGGTGTAAAGAAAAAAGGAGCGTCTAAGCTCGTCCTGCATTCTGACAGCCATACCAGCGCTCCCCCGTTTCCTCAAAAAATCTGTTTTGAAAAGTATTCGACATGAAATGAGGATTTCCTTCTATATTTATTTCCTTTCAATTTTTATTTGACTAATGTAAACGTGTAAACTATAATATGGCTTGTGATTTTATATCAATGCTTAACAAATTTTTGGAGGGATGTTTATGTTTTTCGGTAAAAGCGCAAAGAAACTCGTCGGCGCTGCGCTGGGCGCCCTGATGCTCGGCACCGTGCTGACCGGATGCGGCGGCTCCGGCTCGAGTGGATCCGGCTCAGGCGGCTCCGGCGGGAAAGCGGCAGCCGACATCAAGGTCGGTGCCAATTTTGAGATGACGGGCAACGTCGCCAACTATGGCAACGCGACATACGAGGGACTCGCCCTCGCCGTCGAGGAAGTAAATGCAGCGGGCGGCGTCAACGGAAAGAAAATAACGCTCGTGAAGGCCGACTCGAAGTCGGAGGCATCCGAGGCGGCAAACGCCGCGACGAAGCTCATCTCCGATGACAAGGTCAAGGTGCTGGTAGGGCCCGCGACGACCGGCAGCGTGCTCGCCGAGGTCAGGATAGCGACCGACGCGAAGGTGCCCATCATCGCGCCATGCGCGACCAGCCCGAAAGTCACCGTCGAAAACGACAAAGTGCAGCCGTATGTTTTCCGCAGCTGCTTCATAGACCCGCAGCAGGGCGCGGTCATGGCCAAATTCGCCATGGAGAACCTGAAAGCGAAAACGGCTGTCGTCTATGTTGATTCCAGCTCCGACTACTCAAAGAGCCTCGGCCAAGTCTTCAAAGAAAAATTTGAGGCCGCCGGCGGCAAGGTGCTGATGGAAGAAGCATTCCTCCAGAAGGATCAGGATTTCAAGGCGACGCTCACCAAGCTGAAGACCGCGAACGCGGATGTCATGTTCGTCCCCGCGTACTACGAGGAAGTCGGCAAGATCGTAAAGCAGGCGCGCGAGATTGGCATCACCAGCCCAATCCTCGGCACTGACGGATGGGACGACCCGAAGGTCGCCGACATCGCAGGAAAGGACGCGCTCAACAATACTTTCTTCTCCACTCACTACTCCGACAAGGATGAGAGCGTGAAGCCTTTCATCGACGCATTCAACAAGAAATACGGCCATGCCCCTAACGTCTTCGCTGCGCTCGGCTACGATGCCGGCAAGATGCTCATCGACGCCATCAAGCGCGCCGGCTCCGATGACTCCGAGAAGATAACTAAGGCCCTCGCCGAGACGAAGGACCTCAAGGCCGGCACGGGCACCCTCACGATGGACAAGAACCACAACCCGATCAAGCAGGCTGTCATTCTCGCCAACAAGAACGGCGACCGCGAGATGGTAGCAAAGATTATGCCGGAATAAGCAAAAAATAATAAAAAAATGACAACGTCATTCTGCTCGGATGGCGTTGTCTTTTTTTGTGCCGAGATATGGAACAATTCTTATATATGGAAGAAATTCAAAACAGTTTTGGCGAGCGTGAGCTCATCCTTCTCCTTGTTCGCCAGGCAATAGTCAAGCGTCTTGACGGAGAAAAATGCGTTTATCGGGACAAAGCGGTTTATCTTGCGGAAATTGCACCTGATGAGCAGCTTGTGATATATGAGGTCAAAATCCTCCTCCGTCGCCTCGTGCTTCGACATTATCTTTTTGAGCTTGCGATCATTCAAGCAATACTCAAACATCTTGTCAATCAGCTCCGGGTTCTCGACATCATGCTCATACCTGTCAATCAGTTTTCGCTCGTAGTTGAGCTTCAGCACCTGATAAATCGCCTCTCGAAGAAAAACGATTATGAGCGGCACGATGATTATGTAGCTTATGATTTTTATTGTGAACAATTAACATTCCCCTCACATCACAAATTTCAATACTATACAATACCACATGTATAAAAATTCGTCAAAATTACTTGAAGTTATCACATGCTATAATAATTGTATGATATAATTAAAGCAAAATCAATTTACCAATCGAGGGGACGCACAATGAAGGAATCGGAGCAAAAGGCGGCGGCTAAAAAATTCGCCGAGAAATGGAATGGGCGCGGCTATGAGAAGGGCGAGACACATTCATTTTGGATTGAGATATTGCATGACGTCTACGGCGTAGAAAAGCCCACAGATTTCATCACGTTTGAAAATCAAGTGCAGCTTTCGCACACCTCCTTCATCGACGCGATGATTCCCGCGACTCATGTAATGATAGAGCAGAAATCTCTTGGCAAAAAACTCGACGAGAACATAAAGCAATCAGACGGCACGACGCTCACGCCATATCAGCAAGCAAAGCGCTACGCCGCCGAGCTCCCCTACTCCATGCGGCCGCGCTGGATAGTCGCGTCAAATTTCGCGGAGTTCCGCGTCTACGACATGGAAAACCCGCAATCAGAGCCGGAAGTGATATTGCTCGAAAACCTTGAAAAAGAATATTACCGCCTGCAATTCCTCGTGAACGTCAAAAGCCATGACGCGAAAAAAGAAATGGAACTCTCACTCGCGGCGGGCGAGATAGTCGGCAAACTCTACGACGCGCTTTTGAAACAGTACAAAGACCCGACGAATGATGAAAGCCTGAAGAGCCTAAATAAATTATGTGTACGCTTGGTCTTTTGCCTCTACGCCGAGGAC
>JAFTAB010000219.1 GCA_017458745.1 Schwartzia sp. (in: firmicutes)
CAGCGCGACGCGTGGCGGGCATTCGTGTACGGAAAGAACAAGCGGCGCGGGTATCTCGACGCGCCGGATAAATGATTTTCGGGAGGGGTCAGATTTGGAGCTGAGCAACTACGAGGAAATGGCGAGGGCAAAGACCGCTCTCGACGAAAAGAGACACGAGGCGGCGCTTTATATTCTCCATTATGCCGAGTATCTGAAAGCCTATCGGGAAAACAAGGCGGAGTACATGGCAAAGAAAAAAAGGAACGGAGCCGCGTCCGCGTCGAAGCCGGGCAAGCCGACCGAGTCGGAGGCGGTAGCGTCGGCGATGTACGACGAGAGCCACGAGGAATATTATTGGCTGAAAGCGGTCGAGATAGTGAGGCGGGGCCTCTCCGAAAGAAAAAGGCTTTTCGTGGATATCCGAGTCAATGCCGAGAAAGCGAAGGGGCATGTATTCCCATCAGGCCGAAAGACTTGGGTGCCATACGTGCAAAAAAAATATTCCGAAATTCTTGAAAAAAGATTTTCGGAAACAGGAAAATGGCTATCATACGATGTCATGAATAAGTGGTGGCAGGAAATCGTGAGCCGTGTCGTCATGATTTTCGACTGCGTGAACATTTAATTTTTTAAATTTGCATTTTCTATACCCATAACAAATGGGGATAATTTCGTGCTAATATGATAGCGGTGGATTTTGCGAGAGCCTTTCCAACCTTTCATTACTCATAGCGTGCCCGTGCCGGCCTGGCACCGTCGCGGGCATGGAAACACAGCGCATCCTTTCGGGTGCGCTTTTCAATTGGAGCCTATGAGCCGCGAGGGCGAGGCGAGGCGGCTCCGCTCATGGCGGCGCAGAGACAGAGACTATGCCGGGGAGCGATGAGACGCTGCGGACGATAGAGCCAAGCCCCCCGGTGTCACAGGTACTACGGGAGGAGAAAATTTTCTCGGGTCTGCGAGTCCCGGCGACTGCCTCCGTGAAAATTAAAAAAATAGATTGACAAATTTACAAATGCCGGGCGGTTTTATGTTATGAAAAAGAGTGTCAAAAATAGTAACGAAAAATTATTAGAAAACACTTTTATTTGCAGCACAAAAATTGCCTGTGATTTTTTTGGAATTTCGAGGGAGAGTTTGTCAACCTGGGAGAAAAAAGGAGCGCCGAAAGAGAGTCGGGGACGATGGGATCTTAAAAAGCTGATGGAATGGCGATATAAGGGCGAGCACATGGAATCTTTGCCGACGCGGAAACTCAAGGCGGAAGCGGAATTGAAAGAGGCCAAGGCGAAACAGGAAAAAATCAAGCTCTCCGTCACGGAGCAAAAATTTTTGCCGGTGGCCGAGGTGCAGGATGATATTTCAAAATTGCTCCTGAATTTGAAAAAAGCGATGCTCTCCATCGGCCATAATGTCGCGACTGAGCTGGCGGCAAAAATGAATCCTGAAATCGCGGAAAGCGCAAGAAGCGAGGTTGACAAGCGCATCAAGGAAGCACTGGAGGAACTGAGCAGAAATGGCCGCTACACAGGGAAACGGAGAGGCAAAACGACAAAAAAGAAACGCGCCGTATAGCCCATGGATGATGGCGGCACTGAAAGCGCTGAAACCGCCGGAAGATATTACTGTCTCCGAATGGGCGGACAAATTCCGAGTGCTTTCGCCTAAGGACAGCGCGGCTCCGGGGCGGTGGCATACGTCGCTGACGCCGTACTTGAAATTTCCGATGGACTGTTTCAACGACCTCCACATCAAGGACATTTCCTTCATCGCGGGTACCCAGCTCGGCAAGACCGTCATGGAGCAGAACATGATCGCCTACGCCATCGACCAAGACCCGGGCCCGATGCTGATTGTCTACCCGACAGACAAGTTGGCGGAGTTCACGAGCCAAAATCGCATACAGCCGATGATCAAGCTCTCCGATCCACTCATGGCAAAATATGACGACGAACACAGTCAACGCCTGGAATTGCAATTCACGGATATGTATATTGCCCTTGTCGGTGCAAACAGCCCATCTAACCTTTCAAGTCGCCCCGTTCGCTATGTGTTCTTCGACGAAATCGACAAGTTTCCAAAATGGACGGGCGGCGAGGCGGGACCGCTGGAGCTGGCTGAGGAGCGCACGAAAACCTTTTACAACCGCAAGATTGTAAAAGTCTCGTCGCCGACACTGAAAACGGGAAATATTTGGCAGGGATGGGAAACAGCGGAAGCGCAGTACCGATATTTCGTGCCATGCCCCCATTGCGGCGGGTATCAGATTTTCAGCTTAAAAAATCTGCACTGGCCGCAAGACGCTACAGCCGAGGACGCGGGACGCGCGGCGGAATATATCTGCGAGCATTGCGGGCAGATTATTGACGACCGCCAAAAAATGCAGATGCTCCGAGACGGCCAATGGCGGACAGTGAACGCGCCGAAAGGCAGGCCGCGCAAGGTGGCGTTTCATCTCTCGTCTTTTTATTCGCCATGGCTTTCCTTCGGCGACATTGCGCGGAAATTTTTGGAATCCAAGGATTTCCCGGAAAAACTGATGAACTTTATCAACTCATGGCTAGCGGAGCCGTGGGAGGACAAAGCGAACCGTCTGCGCTCCGACGTCATCAAGACGAAGCAGCTTCCCTATGAGCGAGGCACGATGCCGGAGGCGGCGCAGCTTTTGACTTGCGGCGTAGACGTGCAGCTCGATCATTTTTGGTATTCTGTCCGGGCGTGGGGCCCGCACATGACGAGCTGGCTTGTTGACTATGGGCGGGCGGAAACATGGGCGGACGTGGAGACGGTAATCAACAGGAATTACTCTGACACAAACGGCGAAATCCGCACAGTAAATCTCGCATGTATTGATTCCGGCTACAACACTGATGAGGTTTACCAATTCTGCGCCGAGCATATGGACGTGGCGATCCCGAGTAAGGGCAGCGCGACGCCGCTGAAATCCCGCTACACGGTAACGGTGTTGGATAGGGGTGCCGGTTATGGCCTCCGGCTCTATCATTTTGATCCTAACCAAATGAAGGACTACATTGCGGGTCGGCTCCATGTGGACGCGGGAGCTCCGGGAAGCTGGAACGTCTGCCGCGATGTGGAGCAGGAGTATTGTGATCAAGTCTGTGCCGAGCAGCGAGTAGAGAAAAAGGACAAAAAAGGCCGTATCTCTCGCGCATGGGAGAAAGTCACGAGCCATGCGCAGAATCATTACCTCGACACCGAGACGAACAACATTCTCGCGGCGGAGATTTTAGGCGTGAGATACCTGATGGAGCCGGAAGAAAAGCCGACGCAAAATTCGGAACAGGGAAAAGACAAAAGCTGGCTTGGCGGCGTTGGAGAGAACTGGCTTTAAGGCAAAAAGAAAACCGCTTTTTCGGAAGGAGGTGAGACGGTGGAGACTTTGGAAACATTGGAGATGCAGCTTATTCGGGTGCAGACAGCGATAGCGGCGATTGAATGCGGAGCGCAGTCATATCGCATAGATAACCGTCAGCTCACGCGGGCGGATTTGGCGACGCTGTACGCCCGCGAGTCGAGCCTGAAAGCCGCCATTGCGAGGCGGGACGGCGACAACATTCTCTATGCCAACACCGGGCGGCTATGAAGGGGAATAAATTGACACTGGCGGAGCGGGCAATCGCACTGTTTTCGCCGAAGTGGGCGCTGGAACGGGCAGCATATAGAAATCTCTTGCGTTCCTATGAAGCGGGGGAGGTCAATCGTTTCAACGATGACTGGACGCCCATCAACGAGGACACGGAGAACGCAGACAAAAACCAGCGTGACCTTATCAAAGCCCGTGCCCGATATTTAGAGCGGAACAGCGACATTGCCAACGCGGCGGTGGGCGGCATCGTGCG
>JAFTAB010000220.1 GCA_017458745.1 Schwartzia sp. (in: firmicutes)
CTCGCCCGAGGACCACTGCCCGTCCAGCCGAGCCTGAAAGAATTGTCCTCCTTTGTAGCGTTTCTGCCAAAAGGAAGTGAGCCGATAAAATTTCGCCGTGTCCGAGACCCCGTCAATATCGCTCCGCCGCGCCCAGACAAAGGAATGTTTGTGATAGAGCACGGTGGAATCACCGTAATGAGTGAAGGAAACATAAGGCATCACACGATTGATTTTATCATCTACCCAAGGCACCTCGCCATGACCCAGATCGGTTTCCGTGTGCTGATGCACATATTGCAGCCCAGCTTCGTGGCGGGATTTCTCAGTCACGAGGAAAGGCACTCGCCATGCAAGGGAATATGAGCTCGACTTTCCTTCCACGCCCAAGGGCTCCAGCTCTCCTTTGATGACCTCCGTCCTGTTGCCGGAATAGTCCAAATCAATCCGCATACCCTTCGGGGAAATCGGGAAGCTGTATCCCAAGGACCACGCCTTGGTCCCTTGGCTTCGCAAGAAGCTCGTCCGAACGGCGTCACGCTGTCCGGTCAAGCTCCTTATGCTATAGAAAATGCCCTGCCTCCATCGGCCGCTCGTCTCATAGCCGTCATTGTCCGTGTAAAGTGTCACGGAATGATTTTTCGGCTCAAAGGCAATAATCTCATAATCCGTCGTGTTTTCAGCGGCTCCGGGCTTCATCACGACGCGGAGCTGAATGTCGTTGGTCCCGTGGAACCAGCGAAGATCACGATTGAGCTTGTCCGTGTTGGCAATCTCCCCCGGCTTTAGTCCCAGACGACTCGTGATATAACCTGTTCTCGTGCTGCGGTTTCCCGTGACCGAGACCTCCCCGGTCTTTCCCTCGATGAGCTGAATTTCCACCGCGCCCTCGTGAATACGCTGCGGCGGCAGCACAGCCCCGCAGGTCATGTAGCCCTTGTCACGATAGAGGGCGGTTATTTTCTCGGTCATCTCGCGCAAATCTTTCAAGGTAATCTGCCGCCCGATGTAGGAGTCCGTGACGGCCTTTATCTCATCCTGCGTCAAAATTTCCGACGGATTCCAATTAACCTTCTTCAGTTCAAAGCTGACTTCCGCGCCGCTGTCATCAGAGGGAGGCGCTTCTTCCTTTTCCACTTTGTTTTGCTTGGCGGCCTCATCCTCCGCAATCTGCTCAAGCACTCGCTCTCTTTCCATGTCCCTGCGGTTTCGCTCCATCTGTGCGCCGGCGTCCATGCCACCAGCCGATTCGGCGGCAAACGCCGTATATTCATATCCTCCTGAAAGCAGGCAAATCGCAAAAGTCAAGCAAATCAAATCGAACTTTTTCATCTGAGTGTCTCCCGTCTACCGCGAATAAAATTAGATATATGTATATAGCCATTATGTCACATTATCTCATTTACATTTTACAACATGACCGACACCAATTTCAAAGGATGTTCCAGATTGTCACACTCCCAACCTCTAATGATCTGACCGCCGAAAAAAACAGCAGGGACGCGATTATGCGCCCCTGCGAAAAAAGCCTCAATAAAAATTAGTAAATTTTTCCCATTGTATTATGGGTAAAATTTATTCGTATGTGTTCAACTTCTTGTCCGGATAAATCTTCGTCCCCTTGATGGATGCGTCGAGGGTCAATCCTTTTGTCGTCATCTGGTACACCCAGATGCCATTCGCGGCAATGGACGCGCCCTCCACCGAATCGCCGGTCACTCCGTCGCTGGCCGCTGCCTCCGCCGCGCTGGCAAATTTGATGTCGCCAGAGATGAAGGAGTTCCATGCCTGCTCCGTCCCGATGACGAAAATCAGATCGTACTCCTTTACCCCAAGGCCAATACCGATTCCCATTTCCTTCATCCGCATATAGAGTCGCTCGCCCGTCTCGTTGTTTACCGCAAGTCCTCTGCCGTGGGCATCACCGAAAATTCCCAGTTTCATACCCGTGTTGCTCAGGGTGGCGTAGGCATAGCAATCATTTATTACCCGCTCCGCCGATGGGACTTTCTCGTAAAGATTTTTCAGAGCCTTTTCCGATAGCTCCTCTATTTTTGTCCGCTCTTTTTGGATTTTTTCCTCTTTCGTCGCCGCGAGAGCGGTCGCGGTCATCACGCACATCATGAGCATCACCATAATAAATGTTGCCGTCTTTTTCATAAACTTCAGCTCCTTATCAATAATCTGAAAACATTATAGTCCAAAGCCGCTACGAGGGCAATCACCACATCATAAGCTGTGAATAATTTTTTCATGCTTCACCTCGATACAGATCAGGACGGCGACAAAGAGAACCCCGTTCACTTTCTTAAGGCATGGCGCAATGATTTGCTTCATTAGTCCAGCTTGAAGTCGTAATGCTTGGAATAATCCTCCTGAACGTTCAGACGGAGCGTCCTGTTCGCAAGGTCGTAAACCGCCGTGTGCCATGTCTGCCAGAAGTTATTGGGCTGAATGTTCCTGTCGTGCAGCTTGTAGGTATCAAAGCCGTACTGGGTAATTGCTTTGAAATCCATGGGCGCGTTCGC
>JAFTAB010000221.1 GCA_017458745.1 Schwartzia sp. (in: firmicutes)
CAGCGCATACCTCGATGCCGGTCACGTTGCCATCTCAAAATCCGGGGGCGACGGCAACATGACTTTGAAGGGCTGGGGCGTTGCAGTTTCATACGCCCGCCCCGGCGACTGGTTCGCGAGACTCGACTACGCGAGGCGCATAGGCGGCGACGAGCTGATGAGCGAGGACGCCAAGGCCCACGGCCGCATCTGGTTCATAGCGGGAAAGGTTTTTTGATGCTCTCGGGGAGTGCAAACGCACCCCCTTTTTTGCTATGCAGAAAAGAGTTTGTTTCGTGCGGTGTTATATGTGTTGAAGTGGTAAACTGAAATGGGCACAGAGGGTCGTAGAGATTTACCAAGTTCCTCTCATTACGCTATTAGTATTGCATTTGCTTAACTTTTGCGTTACAATATTCTAAAAGGAGGTATTGTAATGCCTAAGACAGCTAACATCAATCTTCGGATTGAGCCGGACATCAAAGCGCAGGCTGAGGCCGTGTTTTCCAGTCTCGGTATCTCTGTCACAGATGCAATCAATGTCTTTCTCCATGCTTCCATCATGGAAGGCGGCTTTCCGTTCCAGCCTAAGCAACCGCGATACAATCGCGAAACTCTGATGGCAATGCAAGAGGCAAGAGACATCATGGAGGGGAAAGTTGAAGCAAAGCGATACAGTTCCTTAAATGACCTTTTAGCGGATATGGATGCGGAGGATGCCCGTGCTTGATTTAGTTACGACCACGTCATAATTCGCTTTCATTGTTTTTTCTAAAATTATTTGCTATCATAAAACTACTTTATTAAGGCTAGGAGGATACACATGAATTTTAATCTCAAGAAATCTATTACTATGGCGCTCGCAGCCGGGGTCACCGCGCTCTCGCTTGCGATGCCTGTATCATATGCGGCGACGGGCGACGACGCGGCGGCTCCAGCGACCGGGGAGACAGCCTCGGCGGAGCAGAATCTGACGCCGGAGGAGGCACTCGATTATTTCAAGAACAGCGGCTACACATACACGAGCAAGCGATACGGCTACAGCATCGTTTGCCCGGTGAAGCCGAATGTCGTGCCGCTGAGCACCGTCTATGATGATGAGAAAATAAGCGGCGACGTGCTTATTTTTGCAAACGATGGCTATAACATAGTCAACGCGTGGGTCGTGATGATTGACGCTTTCGATGAGAAGACAATCCCGAAGGATCTCAATAAGAAATCGGAGCAGGAGCAGAAGGCTTTCCTCGATAAATATATGGAGTCTCAGCCGGTGGAGTTCGCCAAGGTGGCTGAGGTCGCCGGCGGCGTCGGCATATACTCGGTGACGGCGAAGGTCTATGACATCGACACGAACGGCGACGGCAAGCCGGACGAGACCGTGACGGCCGACACGCAGATGGTGAACACGTATTTCAGGGGGCAGTACGGAGGCAGGTTCCTTGTCGGGCTCATGGACAACCCCGAGCTGACGAAGCAGAACGTGGCGCTCTATGAGCTGGGGCTTTTGACATTCCAGGAGTGGCCGAGCGCGATGGACGAGCACGGCAAGACGAAAGACAAGGAAAAGAAGAAATAACAGGGGCAAAATCAGACAATAAAAAAAGAGCATGAACCGATTTCGAGTTCGTGCTCTTTTTTTGCGAAAAAATTTTCAGCAATTTCCGCTGTAAACATATTTCAGGTTTTTCTTCGCCGCATCGACAAGGCGATAGATTTTCTCGACGGGCGTCGGCGGTATGTCCTGCGTCATGTACCGTGGGAAATATCTGCTGATATGGAGCGGCATGTCCTCCGATATTGATGCGAGCCAATGCGACTCCTCGTCCATTTCCTGCTCGCTGTCATTCCTGCCGGGCACTATCAGAGTCGTCACCTCGACGTGGCATTTTTGCGCCGCCGTTTTTATCGTCTCCTTGACCGGCTCTATGTGTCCGCCCAGCCATTCATAATATTTTTCCGTCCAGCCCTTGAGGTCGATGTTCATCGCGTCGATGTACGGCAGTATCTCGTGCAGTTTTTCCTGCGTGACATAGCCGTTTGTCACGAGGGCGGCGGATAGCCCCGCGACCTTCGCGAGGCGCGCCGTGTCACGAACGTACTCGAAGCCGATCAATGGCTCGTTGTATGTGAAGGCTATGCCGATGTTGCCGCGCGTCACATATTTTTTCGCGAGGCTCACGAGATCGCCGGGCGAAAGAAAGCTCGTCTCGATGCTCGCGTCCGCCTGCGAGATGGAGTCGTTCTGGCAAAACGGGCAGCGCAGATTGCATCCGAATGTGCCGACGGATATGATGAATTTGCCGCTGTGCCATCTCGCGAACGGCTTTTTTTCTACCGGGTCGAGCGCGACGGAGGTATGGCGGCCGTATGACAGGCTCACGACTTCGCCACCCTTTGCGACACGCGAGCGGCAGTAGCCGGTCTGCCCCTCGGAGAGAGCGCAGCGGCGGGGGCAAATGGGGCAAATGATTTTTTCGTTCAGTTCATTCAATGATGCCTCACCACTTTGAATCTTTGAAGCGTGACTTTCTCGTTCGGGCGTATGCCGCCTTTTTGACGCGCGATTGATATTTGCTCTTCGACGGTATCGACGCCCGCGAGGTCGGGGAGCAGGAGCCCGCGCCTGCTTCCGCATGAGACGATGACGCCGTACACTTTCGGGTCGAGCTCGGCCTCCGACTCTATGGGCTCCGGCTCGGTGAGCACGTCAACGCTGTAGACTATGTCGTCCAGCTCGTCCTCCTCGACGGGTGAAAATCTCGGGTCGCGCGAGCAAGCCGAGACGGCGTTTCCCCATATCTCCATCGCAAGATTGGGCTGCGTGGGCAGGAATGTGCCTATGCAGCCGCGCAGCCTGCCGTCCTTTTTGAGCGAGACGAAAGCGCCCGCCTTTTTGCTCGTGATTTCATCGGGTATGCCAGTCGGCAGCTCCTTTATCTCGCCCGTGCGCACGAAGCTCTCGATGCTGCTGCGCGCGAGTTTCACATAGGGATCCTCGGCATTTTTGCGCTCGGCCATGTTCTTTTTTGTCAGCGCGTCAAGCTGCTCGCCGATGTTCCGTGACTCGTCCTTGCCGCCGACAGTGAAATACGCGACGCCGTAGCCGACGCCGAACGGCCCCTCATACGAGAGCTGCTCCGCGGTGACGCTTTTCCTGTCGAGGGCGCCGGCCATAATCCAGAACGAGCGCAGACCACATTCGGCCGCTCCCTCGCAGAGGTCTGAGTCCATAGAGAGCAGCCGCAGGAAATCGCCGCTGCCGAGCGACGCCATGCACTCACTGTCAAAAACCGGCCCTTCCTTGGCAAAGCCATAAGGCCCGTCGGATTTCAGCTTGTGCGAGAGGTCGCCCGAGGCTATGTAGACAGCCCGGCGGTTCAGCAGCGCGACTGTCTGCGCGATGAGAGTGCCGAGCTTGTAGTGCATCGCGGGCGAGAGACCCGACAGGCCGACTCGGGCGACCTTGTAGCTCGGCTCGATGCCGTTTTCCTCGTATATGTCGCGGAGAAACCTGAGCGGTATCATAGTCGCGTGGTCGAGCCACGGCTCACGCTCCGCTTTCGTGCCGGCCGGCACATCGTTTTTAGCGCAGAGACGCTCCAGCGCATTGACGAAGTCCGTGTCGTAAGATGCGCTCACCTTCAGCCCGGGCGCACGAAAATTTGCAAAGCTGCCCGAGGCGGCGGAGCCGGGCGACACATGAAAATAGTCGGCGTACATCGTCGTGTGCGGGCTTGACACGATGACCAGCTCGGGGCGCAGCTCAAAGATTCTCCGCGATACCTCGCGATAGGCGTCGATGGTTGCCTGTATCCCGCGCTCGTCGCCCCGGCCCACCTCGGGCATTATGAGTGGCGGATGCGGCACGGCAGCCGCGGCCAAGATTGACATTTGATCATCCTCCTTTTGATTTAGTGCTTCTTTATAGGTACATGAAATTATTCTATCACTTATTGCTTGTTTTTTCTTGAAAAATGAAATGGCTTGCAATATTTTTTTCGTGGCTTTTTTATTTCATTTGACCGTAGTTTCATTGCAATGCGTCTTTGTGATATAATATGATGAAAAGACTATTATGATAATCGCAAGGGATTGATAATTTTATGGCGAACTCTAAACTTGACAGATGCCTTTTGGAATTTTTGCAGGGAGAGGCGCAAATAAGAGATGCCTACAGCGAGCTTGACAACGAGCTGATTTCTAAATATGCTCCCGCGTTTAAGATAGGGCGCATTGAATTTGTCGAGTACGCGAATGTGGGTGACGAGGCGACGGGCAAGGCGCAGGGGAAATACACTTACTATAATTCGCCCGATGGCGCCGGAAAAGACTGCGAGTCGCTGAGCGGCATCAAGATCATGGGAGGCTCTTTTAACTTTCGCACGTACAGCGCGCCGGGTGTCATTTGGTCGGACGAGGAAAGGGAATATGTTCGCCTGTTCATGTACATCTTGTCCGCCGCGAAGGGGCGAATCAGGACAAATGAGCGGCTGGAGCATGTCATGTACCATGACATGCAGACGGGATTTTATAACCTGAACTACGGGATGAGGATCATCCGCCGGATAGAGAAGCTCGGCAGGATATCGGAGTACGCGAGTTTTTATTTGAACGTGAAGGGCATGAGCGATGTCAATGCCAGCATAGGGCGCAGGAACGGCGACAAGGCGCTCCGGATGTACGGCAAGGAGCTGGAAAATGTCATCGGCCCCGATGAGGTTTTTTGGCGTTTCGGCGGTGACAATTTCGGGGCTTTCATATTGAAGAAGCACGTCGATGATTTTCTCAATATTATCAAGGGCAGGGACATACGCTATGGCATAGGCCCACGTGACGTGGTCCACATGTCGGCGGTGGCCGGGGTGTACATGATTGACGAGAAAATCGACAGCCACTTTGATGTCGTGGACGGCGCGAGCGTAGCTTTCCCCATAGCGAAATTCAGGGACAGGATGCCATACGTGTACTTTGACACGAGGACGATGGAGATTGTCGAGCGCAACCGCCACATCGAGGTGTACTTTGAGACGGCAATCAAGAATGAGGAGTTCGTCGTCTACTATCAGCCGAAGGTCTCGCTCGACGACGGGAAACTCATCGGCGCGGAGGCGCTGTGCCGCTGGCAGCATGGCGGCGAGCTCGTGCCGCCCGTTAATTTCATACCGGTGCTGGAGAGCAGCTTCCGCGTGTGCGACCTCGACTTTTATATGCTTGAGCACATGTGCAGGGATATTCGCATGTGGATTGACAAGGGGATGAATGTCGTCCCTGTTTCATTCAATCTGTCGCGAAAGCATCTCGCCAACCCGCGCCTCGTCAAAGACATCGTCTCGGTCATAGATTTCCACGAGATACCGCATAATCTCATCACGACGGAATTCACGGAGACGGTCAAGGAAAATGACATGATGCGGCTGGAGAACGTCGTGAAAGGCCTAAAGGCAAACGGCATAAACACCTCGGTCGATGACTTTGGCTCGGGCTACTCGTCGATTACCCTTATACAGAAGGTGTCCTTTGACGAACTGAAGATAGACAGGGACATACTGCATCTCACCGGCGAGGGGCACAAGCGGCGGCTGATACTTTTGAGGCACATAGTGAGCCTGGCGAATGAGCTCGGCATGGACTGCATAGCTGAGGGCGTGGACTCGGCGGAAAAGATAAAGCTGCTGAAGAGTTTGGGGTGCACGCGGGCGCAGGGCTTCTTTTTCGACGAGCCCCTGCCGAAGAAGGTGTTCGACGGAAGACTGCTGAAGATGAATTACGATATGACCATTTGAATTTTTGAGGAAGCACGTTGAAATGAGCAGCAAGAAGAATAATAAATCAAAAAAGCACACAATCAAGAGAGAAAATCGTGCGGTTATAAATGATTCTCAGACATCTGAAATAGCCGATGAGCCCCTTGTCACTATAATCATACCGACATTTGAACGCCCGCGGCTTTTCAGGATAGCCCTCGAAAGCGTGCTAAATCAGACGTATAAGAATCTCGACATATTCATAACCGACAACAGCCATAATGACGAGACGGAAAAATTGATGCAGCCGTACCTCGCAAAAGACCCCCGAATAAAATACGAGCATCACGACGAATACGATGCGAGCGCCAACTGGAAAAGGGCGCGAGGCTATAACAACCCCGACGCCGAGTACGTCAACTGGCTGATGGACGACGACGTATTCGCTCCGACGAAGATAGAGAAGATGATCGCCGCTTTCGAGCAGCACCCGACGGCGACGCTTGTGACAAGCTACCGGCCAATGATTGACATAGATGGAAATCCGCTGCCGGATAAAACTTTCAACAAACGTCTTATTGATCGAGACGGTTTGATAAGAGGGAAAGAAATCGGAAGGAAAGTGTTGTTTGATTTCGGAAATTACATAGGCGAGCCGTCAACAGTTTTAATAAAAAAGGCGGCGCTGAATAATTTTGACTTAGGCTGGTCGGGCAGAGAGGGCAAATATCTCGTCAGTGACTGGCCGACATGGCTGTGCTGCCTTGCAAAAGGGGATTTGTTTTATTTCGCGGAGCCGCTTTCTTTTTTTAGAGCGCATGAAGAAAACGGGCAAAAAAAAGTGCTGTTTATTTATAACAGCATAATATGCTGGTTCATGGAAATTGATTACGCATGGGAAACGCATGCATTTTTTGAAACGCATGAGGAATATGCCGTAACATTGCTAAACTTCTTGACGCGCGTCTGCAAGTGGCTGACCCCGACATCCGCATATATTTATAACAGGGCGTTTGAAAATCCTGTCACCGATGAATTGACGGAGAGCTACGATGAGATGCTTCATCTTCAGAGGAGAGCATTTATGAGGGCGACAGCTATAATAAAAGAGCACAATTTGGGGAATTTTGAAAAAGATGGGGAAATAAAAAGCGATGATTAAAGATTCGCAAAGCAATAATATGTCAAATCCAAATGAGCCTCTTGTCACTGTCATAATACCGACATTTGAACGCCCGCGGCTTTTCAGGATAGCCCTAGAAAGCGTGCTAAATCAGACGTATAAGAATCTCGACATATTCATAACCGACAACAGCCATAATGACGAGACGGAAAAGCTGATGCAGCCGTACCTCGCAAAAGACCCCCGAATAAAATACGAGCATCACGACGAATACGATGCGAGCGGCAACTGGAAAAGAGCGCGCGGCTATAATAATCCCGATGCCGAGTACGTCAACTGGCTGATGGACGACGACGTATTCGCCCCGACGAAGATCGAGAAGATGATTGCCGCTTTCAAGCGATGCCCGACGGCGACGCTTGTGACAAGCTACAGGCCAATGATTGACATAGATGGAAATCCGTTACCTGATAATAATGCCAATAAGCCAATAGCAGATGAACCGATTCTCTTAAAAGGAAATTTCGCCGGGAAAAAACTTCTCATGAGCTACACAAACTACATTGGCGAGCCAACCACTGTGCTGATTAAAAAAAGTGCTCTGCGTGATAATGATCTCGGATGGTCGGGGAAAGAGGGAAAGTATCTGATAAACGATTGGCCTACATGGCTTTGCTGCCTGTCAAAAGGCGACATGGTATATTTGCCGGAGGCGCTTTCTTATTTCAGAATACACGAGGGCAATGGGCAATGGGACGTGGGCTTCATTTATCAGAGCATCATTTGCTTTTTCATGGAAATTCGTCATGCGTGGCATCAAAAAGTCTTTTTTGACAGCGCGGACGAGTATGCGGACACGCTGGTATCTCTCACGCGCTTTTCTGGAGCAAAAGTTTATACGGATCTAAATAAAATATTTCAAGAAGACACAAAAAAATATAACGATAAATTTACTCGCGATATGTTCAGACAGCTCATAAAGGAAATGAAATGGGCGTTTGATGAGGCGAGCAGGATAAAAGAGAAATTTCATCGATAAAATGTTATGCGGCTATGAATTGGTCATGCCACAATGATAAATGCGTATAAAAATGAATTGGTTGCTGATAGGCGCGGGAGCAATAATGAAATGAGTAATGCAAATACGTGGCGAAATTATTTATATACGCCGACGCAAATTAATAAAATAAATGACGATTATTTTATAGTTGATTGTTGGCATCATCGGATAATTTATAACAATATGCGAGAAAGTAATCTTTCAAATTGGAAAATGCTTACTGAGGACATCAGAGGGGGGCACACTGTCGCAAGTGATGGACGCGTTTTGCTTGCTGATGATACTGATAATAATGCTGTCCGTGTATTCGGGTATATTGGCAATG
>JAFTAB010000222.1 GCA_017458745.1 Schwartzia sp. (in: firmicutes)
CCGATAGAGACGCCTGAGGGGCCTAATATCGGCTTGATTGGCTCGCTTTCAAACTACGCGCGGATAAATCTCTTCGGATTCATGGAGACGCCTTATCGGAAGGTCGACAAGGAGAAGCATGTCGTGACGGACGAGGTCCGCTATCTCACGGCCGACGAGGAGGACAATATAACTATCGCGCAGGCGAATGAGCCGCTCGACAAGAATGGCTGGTTCGTAAATGAGCGAGTCACGGCCCGTTTCCATGAGGAGACGACGCTCGCGCCAAGGAATCGCGTCGATTACATGGACGTCTCTCCTAAGCAGGTCGTTTCGATAGCCACGGCGATGATACCGTTCCTCGAAAACGACGACGCTAACCGTGCCCTGATGGGCGCCAATATGCAGCGTCAGGCTGTGCCGCTGCTCAGGACTCAGGCCCCGCTCGTCGGGACGGGCATGGAGTACAAGGCTGCCTGCGACTCGGGCGTCATGGTGCTCGCGAAGAATAAAGGCGTCGTGGAGAAGGTGTCGGCGGACACCATTATCATCCGCAATGAGGACGGGGAGCTGGATACTTATGAGCTCCAGAAATTCCTGCGCTCGAATCAGGGCACTTGCATCAATCAGGTGCCTATCGTCAATAAGGGCGACGAGGTGCAGGAGAAGCAGCCTATAGCTGACGGCCCCGCCACGGATCATGGCGAGCTGGCTCTCGGGTATAATATAATTGTCGCGTATATGCCGTGGGAGGGCTACAACTACGAGGACGCCGTGCTGCTCTCGGAGAATCTCGTGAAGCGTGACCTCTACACTTCGATTCATATAGAGGATTATGATTGCGATGCCCGTGATACCAAGCTCGGCGCGGAGGAGATCACGCGCGACATCCCGAATGTCGCGGAGGAGGCACTTCGCGACCTCGACGAGGACGGCATTATCCGCATTGGCGCGGAGGTGCGCCCCGGCGATATACTCGTGGGCAAGGTCACTCCAAAGGGAGAGACGGAGCTCACGGCCGAGGAGAGGCTGCTCCGCGCGATATTCGGCGAGAAGGCTCGCGAGGTGCGCGACACGTCGCTTCGCGTGCCTCACGGCGAGGCGGGGAAGATTGTCGATGTCAAGGTGTTCAGCCGCGACAATAATGATGATCTCTCGCCGGGCGTCAATCGCCGCGTCAGGGTGTACATCGCCCAGAAGAGAAAAATATCTGTCGGCGACAAGATGTCCGGTCGCCATGGAAATAAGGGCGTCGTCTCGCGCATAATGCGTCAGGAGGATATGCCTTTCTTGCCGGACGGCACGCCGGTTGACATAGTGCTGAACCCCCTCGGCGTCCCGTCGCGCATGAATTTGGGGCAGATACTGGAGACGCATCTTGGCATGGCCGTGCGCGAGATAGGTAATCAGATAAAGGCGGGAGACGAGACGGTCGAGTCAAGGCTCCGCGCCATAGGATATGATTTTGACAAGAACGGGATGCCGAAGCCTGATGTGGCTGGCGTCCATATCGCGACGCCTGTCTTTGACGGTGCCACCGAGAACGACGTTTTTGATACGATACGTGCCGCGGGTCTTCCGGAGGACGGCAAGACGGTTCTTTATGACGGGCGCACCGGCGAGCCTTTCGAGAACAGGGTGACGGTCGGCTGCGTTTATATGCTGAAGCTGCATCATCTCGTCGATGACAAGATTCATGCCCGCTCGACAGGCCCATACTCGCTCGTCACGCAGCAGCCTCTGGGCGGCAAGGCTCAGTTCGGCGGGCAGCGTTTCGGAGAGATGGAGGTTTGGGCGCTTGAGGCATACGGCGCGGCTTACACGCTGCAGGAAATCCTCACCGTGAAGTCGGACGATGTCGTCGGGCGCGTCAAAACGTATGAGGCCATAGTCAAGGGAGAGAATATCCCTGAGCCGGGAGTGCCGGAGTCGTTCAAGGTGCTCATAAAGGAGCTTCAGAGCATAGGGCTTGACATCAAGGTGCTGGCCGAGGACGCGCAGGAGATTGAAATCCACGATGACGATGACGATATTGATGAGCGCGCTCATGCCCTTGAACTTGACAACACGGAAGTGGAAGCGGGTGACGGTCAGCCTCCGCAGGACGGCGGGGAGCCTGACTCCTACGATGACGGCGATGAAAATCATGATGACGAGATGAGCGATGAAGACATAATCGCGAATATCGGCAACATGGAGCCGGTCGAGTCGCTTGACCAGGTGCTCATGGATCGCAACGATGAAGATTTTGATGACTATGATGGGGATATTGACTGATAAGGAGATGAAAGTCCTTGCTGGATGTGAATAATTTTGACTCAATGCGCATAGGGCTCGCGTCGCCTGACAAAATCCGCGAGTGGTCCTATGGCGAAGTTAAAAAGCCAGAGACGATCAATTATCGTACATTGAAGCCGGAGCGCGACGGCCTTTTCTGCGAGCGCATTTTTGGCCCGACGCGCGACTGGGAGTGCCATTGCGGAAAGTATAAGCGTATTCGCTATAAGGGCATAATATGCGACAGGTGCGGCGTCGAGGTCACGCGCTCAAAGGTGCGTCGCGAGCGCATGGGGCATATAGAGCTTGCGGCTCCCGTATCGCATATTTGGTATTTCAAGGGGATACCGAGCCGCATTGGCCTGATACTGGATATTTCCCCGCGCTCCCTTGAGAAAGTGCTGTATTTTGCCCAGTATATAGTGCTGGATCCTGCCGACACGCCTCTGATGAAGAAGCAGCTCATAACGGAGAATGAGTATCACGAGTATCGCGAGAAGTACGGCGCGGGATTTCGCGTCGGCATGGGCGCGGAGGCGATAAAGGAACTGCTTTTGGAGCTCGACCTCGACAAGATGGATGAGGAGCTTCGGGCGGAGCTGTCGGAGGTCAGCGGCCAGAAAAAAATCCGTGCGATTCGACGCCTTGAGGTGGTCGAGGCTTTCAGGAAGTCGGGCAATCAGCCGTCATGGATGGTGCTGGATGTTGTTCCCGTTATCCCGCCCGAGCTTCGCCCGATGGTGCAGCTCGATGGAGGCCGCTTCGCGACGAGCGACCTCAATGACCTCTATCGTCGTGTCATCAACAGGAACAATCGACTGAAGCGTTTGCTCGACCTCGGCGCTCCCGATATAATCGTCAGAAATGAAAAGCGAATGTTGCAGGAGGCGGTCGATGCTCTGATAGACAACGGCCGCCGCGGTCGCCCTGTCACGGGCCCCGGCAACAGGCCGCTGAAGTCGCTTTCGGATATGCTGAAGGGCAAGCAGGGAAGATTCCGTCAGAATCTTCTCGGCAAGCGTGTCGATTACTCAGGGCGTTCCGTCATAGTCGTCGGCCCGGAGCTGAAGCTGCATCAGTGCGGCCTGCCGAAGGAGATGGCTCTTGAGCTGTTCAAGCCTTTCGTGATGAAGAAGCTCACCAATAACGGCGTCGCCAATAATATAAAGGCGGCCAAGAAAATGGTCGAGCGTCTGCGCCCGGAGGTTTGGGACGTGCTGGAGGACGTTATAAAGGAGCATCCCGTGCTTCTGAACCGCGCCCCGACGCTCCACCGTCTCGGCATACAGGCATTCGAGCCGGTGCTGACCGAGGGCAGGGCGTTGAAGCTCCATCCTTTGGCTTGCACGGCGTATAATGCCGACTTTGACGGCGACCAGATGGCCATACATTTGCCGCTTTCCGTCGAGGCGCAGTCGGAGGCCCGCGTGCTCATGCTCGCGGCCAACCACATACTCGCGCCTAAGGACGGCAAGCCCATCATCGTCCCGACGCAGGACATGATACTCGGCTCGTACTATCTCACTATTGTGCGCCCGGGCGCGCTCGGCGAGGGGAAATTCATCACCGATATCGCCGAGGGGCTTATTGCCCACGAGCATCACGCGTTGAGTTTTCAGGCGGAAATTCAGACCCGCATAGAGGGCTACGGCATGGTCAAGACATCTCTTGGCCGCATGATTTTCAATGAAGTGCTGCCGCCCGAGATCCGTTATTTCAGGAAGGACAAGGAGACGGGGCAATGGGAGTACGGCATCCGCATCGACAAGAAGGAGATGGGCAAGCTCGTCGCGAAGTGCTTCAAGCATTTCGGCGCGGGCAGGACTGCCGTCATAATAGATAATGTGAAGAATCTAGGCTATCATTATGCCTGCGTGGCGGGCATCTCGATTGCCGTCTCTGATGTCATCGTCCCGCCGACTAAGTGGGATATTATCAACGAGACGAAAGAGAAAGTCAATAAAATTGAAAAGCAGTTTAATCGAGGCCTCGTGACGGAGGACGAGAGATATGCCCGCGTCGTCGAGCTGTGGTCGAAGACCACGGACGCTGTTGGCGATGAGATGATGAAGAACATGGACAGCTTCAATCCTATCTTCATGATGGCCGACTCGGGTGCCCGAGGCAACTCGCAGCAGATGCGTCAGCTCGCCGGAATGCGCGGCCTGATGGCTGACCCGTCGGGGCGCACCATTGACGTTCCGATCACGGCGAATTTCCGTGAGGGTCTGACGGTCTCCGATTACTTCATTTCATCGCATGGCGCTCGTAAAGGCTTGGCTGACACGGCGCTCAGAACCGCCGACTCGGGATACCTCACGCGAAGGCTGGTCGATGTCGCGCAGGATGTCATAGTGCGCGAGGAGGACTGCGATGTCGTCGCCATAAGCCTCATCAGGGCAAGGGCGAAATGCGCCGAGTCATCCAGTGAGGCTATCGAGATTCTGCGTGATCTGCTCATCGGCCGAGTGCTCGGCGCGGATGTGAACTCGCCTGAGACGGGCGAGCTGCTGCTGCCGCATGATACCGTGCTGAATGAGAACGACCTCACGCTGATAGGCGAGGAGAATGTCGCCGAGATTGTGGTGCGCGGCTCTCTAGCTTTCAGCGAGGCTGTCATAAGCAACGCGATGGTATCGGAGACGGTGCTGCTCGGCGCCGCGTCCGCCGATGAGCGTGAGAATATAAGGAAATCCGTGATTCGTGAGATGGTCGGCAGAAAGACGACGGACGCTGTAATTGATTCAAGCGGCGAGGAAATCGTGCCGGCAGGCACGGTGCTCACGGAGGAATATGCGGCCATGGTGCTGGACAGCGACGCGCCGATGGTCAAGGTGCGCAACAACAACGTGCGAGGCATAGAGCTTGAGGCGATACGCGACGGCAACGGCGTCATCGAGCCGCTGAGGGATCGCATCGTGGGACGCGTGCTCGCGGAGGACGTGCTGGATCCCGAGACTAATGAGGTAATCGCGTCCCTGAATGACATGGTTGACGACGAGCTGGCCGACAAGATTTGCGCCGTGCGCGAGAAGGTCATGGTCAGGAGCGTCCTCACCTGCAAATCGCAGTACGGCGTATGCGTCAAGTGCTACGGGCGCGACCTTGCGAACGCGACCGAGGTCGATGTGGGCGAGGCGGTCGGAATTATCGCCGCGCAGTCAATCGGCGAGCCGGGCACTCAGCTCACCATGCGCACGTTCCACTCGGGCGGCGTCGCGGGCGGCGAGGACATCACGCAGGGCTTGCCGCGCGTCGAGGAGCTTTTCGAGGCGAGAAAGCCGAAGCATAATGCTATCATAGCCGAGATAGAGGGCACGATTTCCATTGAGGATGATAATGGGATGAGACGCGTCGTTATCACGCCGGAGGAAGGAGAGCCGCGCGAATACTCGGTGCCATATGGCGCGCGCATGGCAAAGGCGGTCGAGGAAGGCGCTCATATAAATATGGGCGACAAGCTGACCGAGGGCTCAATCAATCCGCATGATATTCTGCGTGTCTGCGGTCTGCGCGAGACACAGAAATATCTCGTCCATGAGGTGCAGAAGGTCTACAAGTCTCAGGGCGTCGAGATAAACGACAAGCATCTTGAGGTCATGGTGCGTCAGATGCTGCACAAGGTCAAAATCGAGGAGTCGGGCGGCACGCATTTCCTGCCCGGGGAGTTCGTCGATATTAATTCGTTCGAGGCGGTCAATGCGAGGGCGATTGAGGCCGGCAGGGAGCCGGCGGTGGCGAAGCCGATTCTGCTCGGCATCACGAAGGCGTCTCTCGCGACTGATTCCTTCCTCTCCGCCGCATCGTTCCAGGAGACGACGCGCGTGCTCACCGACGCGGCGATAAAGGGCAAGGTCGATCCGCTGATCGGGCTCAAGGAGAATGTCATCATCGGCAAGCTCATACCTGCCGGCACCGGCATGGGACGCTACCGCAATATAAAGGTAGTGGACCCGGACGCCGTGACGGAGGAAGAAGCGGCCGTTGAGGAGACGGCCGAGGGCGCGGAGGAAATCCCGCAGGAGCAGCAGGAAAAGGTAGAGGCATAAATTAGCTGCGTTATAAATATAAAAAAGAGCGTTCCCGCATTTGGAAACGCTCTTTTTTTTTATTTGATGCTAACTGATAAATTCGACTAGATTCAGTTATTGGAGTCTCTTATAAGCAAAGCGAATTAGAGACTCCTGTATGCATGGGGACGCGAAAGCGTCCATCGTAGGGAGTTTGAAACTCCCACTGAATAAGTCTCATTTTATTTGAAGTTCTTTTTGATTCTCTCCACTGCTCTTTCGGTGTCCTCTCTGCCGCCGAATGCCGTCAGGCGGAAGTAGCCCTCGCCGCAGGGGCCAAAGCCGACACCGGGGGTGCCCACTATGTTGACCTCTTTGAGCAGCTTGTCGAAGAAATCCCATGATTTCATGTTGTCGGGAGTCTTGAGCCAGATGTAGGGAGCGTTTACG
>JAFTAB010000223.1 GCA_017458745.1 Schwartzia sp. (in: firmicutes)
ACGACCCGACCTATACTTATTGCATGAACATCAGTTACAACGAGAATGGCACGCCGGGGCTTGGCTCTGCAATTTTCCTGCACTGCTTTGGGCCATGCAAGCCATACACCGGTGGCTGCGTGGCTATTCCACTCGAAAAGATGCGTTTCGTCATGCAGCATGTTCGCCCCGATTGCGTGGTGGTCATTGACTTTTTGCAGAAACTTTCGCCGGTCACGGCAGGCGATTGGGGAATTTGATACCCCGCTTTAGGAGCTGCCACGAAATAAGTTATAAATTTTGCCGGTTGAAAAAATATTTTTTGGCCGACACATTTTTGACACATGCCCATGTCATAATGTGACCATCGAAGAGATACACCACAAAAAATTTTTTTAGGAGGAATTTGAAATGAAAAACATGGTAATGGCAATTATGGCAGGGGCAATGATGATGGCAACGGCGGCACCGGCACTCGCTGCGACTCCGCAGGACGCTGCGCGCTTGGAGCGTGGTCCACGCTACGAGCAGAGCTACAGCTCATCCGAGGTATCGCGCGAGGACACTTGCTACGGTGGCGGATATGGCAGAGGAGGCCGCGGAGGCTATGGCGGATGCTATGGAGGCGGCGGATGCTATGGAGGCTACTACGACGGAAGCGAAGAAAGATAAGTGAATTAAAAAACATCCCCAAGAAGGAGAGCGAATAGCGGCTCATCTTGGGGATATTTTTTTGCCAATAAGGCAGTGTTTCCTTAACAATAATTGACTAGCGCGTCAAAAAAAGATAAAATATGACGATACTGCAATTTTGAAGTAGTGCTTTCAAAAAAATTTTGAGGTGAAAGATTAAATGGAAATGGAAACACTTGAAGGGATGAAGCGCACGCATCATTGCGGCGAGCTTGGGAAAGCAGATGTCGGCTCGGAGGTCGTGGTCTGCGGCTGGGTGTCAAAGCGTCGTGACCACGGCGGACTGATATTCGTCGATTTGCGTGACCGCTCCGGCATCGTGCAGACTGTCTATGACGAGGCGGCGATGAGTGAGGGCACATTCCACAAGGCGGAGTCGCTGCGCTCCGAGTTCGTCATAGCGGTGCGCGGCAAAATTCGCGCTCGCTCCGAGGACACGGTGAATCCCAAAATCGCCACGGGCGAGATTGAGATTGTCTGCGAGGAACTGCGAATACTTAACAAGGCGAAGACTCCTCCGTTTTACATTCAGGATAATCTCGATGTCGATGAGATGCTGCGGCTCAAATATCGTTTCCTCGACCTGCGCCGCCCGGAGATGCAGAAAAATATCATGCTGCGTCACCGCGTCGCGAAGCTGATGCGCGATTATTTTGACAGGAACGGCTTCCTCGAAATTGAGACGCCTATGCTTTGCAAGTCTACCCCTGAGGGCGCACGCGATTTCCTCGTGCCGAGCCGCCTCAATCCGGGCGAGTTCTATGCGCTACCGCAGTCGCCGCAGATTTACAAGCAGATACTCATGGTCTCAGGGTTTGAAAAATATTTTCAGATTGTCCGCTGCTTCCGTGATGAGGATCTCCGCGCCGACCGTCAGCCGGAGTTTACCCAGCTTGATATAGAGATGTCTTTTGTCTCGCAGGATGATGTCCTCGTGATGATGGAGAACATGATGGCCGAGATTTTTGACAAGGCTCTCGGTGTCAAGGTGCCTGTCCCGTTCCTGCGCATGACGTGGGACGAGGCGATGGATCGTTTTGGCTCGGACAAGCCCGATATGCGCTTCGGCATGGAGCTGATGGATATATCGGAGTATGTAAAGGGCTCGACGTTCAAGGTTTTCAACTCCGTATTGGAGGCGGGAGGCCAGGTAAAGGCGATAAAAGTCGATGACTACGCCGACATACCGCGCCGCGAGCTTGACGGGCTCGTCGAGTATGTGCAGACGTATGGCGCAAAGGGAATGGCATGGATCCAGTATTCAAGCGAGGGCATAAAGTCGCCGTTCAAGAAATTCTATAGCGATGAGACATTTGATAAAATCAAGGAGGCGACGGGCGCGAAGACGGGCGATCTCCTGCTGGTGGTCGCTGACCAGCGTCTCGTCGTCGCGCAGGCTCTCGGAGCGCTGCGTCTGGAGATGGGACGGCGTCGCGGGCTCATAGACCCCGAAAAACTTTGCTTCCTTTGGGTAGTGGATTTCCCGATGTTCGAGTACAGCGAGGAAGAAAAACGCTGGAAGGCGATGCACCATCCGTTCACCTCGCCGCGCCATGAGGACATCCCGTACCTGAAGACCGACCCCGGGCGCGTGAAGTCGATTGCATACGACATGGTGCTGAATGGGGTCGAGGTCGGGGGCGGCAGCCTGCGCATATACAACAGCGATTTGCAGGAGCAGGTCTTTGAGGCTGTCGGCCTCTCGCCTGAGGTCGCGCGTGAAAGATTCGGGTTCATGATGGACGCGTTCCAGTATGGCACGCCTCCGCATGGCGGAATAGCGTTTGGGCTTGACCGTCTCATAATGCTGATGGCAAAGCGTGCCTCGATCAGGGACGTAATCGCGTTCCCGAAGACGCAGAGCGCGTCGGATGTCATGGCGCACGCTCCGTCCACCGTCGACGAGAAGCAGCTCCGCGAGCTTTATGTCCGCGTGGCGATGCCGAAGAAGAAGGAAAAAGAAAAGGACAAAGAATAATAATAAAAAGCGTATTCAATTTCACTGTCGGGATTGAATACGCTTTTTTGTTTTCGGCTTATGTGATACAATAGCTTTTATATAATCCAGTTGCGAGGAGACGATGTCATTGACAAATGAAATGGTGATAGTGCTCGACTTTGGTGGGCAATATAATCAGCTTATCGCGCGGCGCGTGCGAGAGTGCAGTGTATATTGCGAGGTGCATCCGTACACGATGACGCTCGATGAGATAAAGGCGAAAAAGCCAAAGGGCATCATACTGACGGGTGGGCCGAACAGCGTTTACGGTGACGGCGCGCTCACATACGATGCCGCGCTCTTCTCGCTCGGAGTGCCTGTGCTGGGCATCTGCTACGGCAGCCAGCTCATGGCGCATGTGCTGGGCGGCAAGGTCGCGCCCGCCGAGGTAAGCGAGTATGGCAAGACGGAGATCGAAGTGACGGCGAACGACTCAATGCTTTTTGACGGCGTGCCGAAAAAATCAATCACATGGATGAGCCACACGGACTACATTGCCGCCATTCCGGGGGGCTTTCGAGTGACGGCGAGGACAGAGAATTGCCCCGTCGCCGCAATGGAGGACAAAGAGAAAAAATTATATGCCACGCAGTTTCATCCCGAGGTCATGCACACTGAGCACGGCGCGATGATGATAAAAAATTTCGTTCGGGAAATTTGCGGCTGCGCGGGTGACTGGCAGATGGAGTCATTCATAGAGACGACTGTGAAAAATCTGCGAGAAAAGATAAAGGATGGCAAGGCGCTCTGCGCGTTGTCGGGCGGAGTTGATTCTTCCGTGGCGGCGGTGCTGCTGTCGAAGGCCATAGGAAAAAATCTCACCTGCGTCTTTGTGGATCACGGGCTGCTGCGAAAGAATGAGGGCGACGAGGTCGCCGAGGTGTTTGGCGAGGGCGGGCCGTATGACCTAAATTTCGTGCGCGTCGATGCGTCGGCGCGATTTTATGAAAGGCTGGTGAGCATCACCGACCCGGAGCAAAAAAGAAAAATTATCGGCGAGGAATTTATCCGCGTGTTCGAGGCGGAGGCAAAGAAAATCGGCAAGGTAGATTTCTTGGTGCAGGGGACGATTTACCCCGACGTCATCGAGAGCGGGCTTGGCAAGTCGGCGGTGATAAAGTCGCATCACAATGTGGGAGGCCTGCCCGACTGCGTTGATTTCCGTGAGATCGTCGAGCCGCTGAGGCTGCTGTTTAAAGATGAAGTGCGCGAGGCGGGCCGCAGACTGGGGATACCCGAGAAACTCGTCGCGCGCCAGCCTTTCCCGGGGCCGGGGCTGGGCATTCGCATCATTGGCGAGGTAACGCCAGAAAAAGTAAAAATCGTGCAGGAGGCCGATGCGATTTACAGGGAGGAAATCGCACGCGCTGGGGCTGACAAGGGACTCGGGCAATATTTTGCCGCGCTCACGAATATGCAATCTGTCGGCGTGATGGGCGATGGGCGCACATACGACTACGCGATAGCGCTCCGAGCCGTCGAGACGAGCGACTTCATGACAGCGGAGAGCGCGAGGCTGCCGTGGGATGTGCTGCAAAGAGCCGCCAGCAGAATAGTGAACGAGGTGCAGGGAGTGAACCGAGTGCTATACGACTGCACCAGCAAACCACCTGCGACGATAGAATTTGAGTAA
>JAFTAB010000224.1 GCA_017458745.1 Schwartzia sp. (in: firmicutes)
ACCATGTGTGCAAGGACAAGGACGATTTCGCCGCGTTTATCGAGTATCTCACGATAAACGTGTCAGAATTTTTTCGCACGCCTGACAAGTTTGGTCAGCTTGAGACGGATGTCATCCCTGACCTGCTGAAACGCTCGCCGACGCTCAGCATTTGGAGCGCTGGATGCTCGATAGGCGCGGAGCCATATTCCCTCGCGATGATAATGAAGGAACTGACGCCCGGAAAAAAGCACCGTATACTCGCCTCCGATCTTGACATTGAGATTATCGCGAAAGCTAAACGCGGTGTCTACGTCGACAACGAGATAAAGAGCATGAGCAAGGAGCGCATAGCGAAATATTTCGACAAGACAAGTGACGGGAAATTTGCCGTCAAGGATGAAATAAAGAGCTGCATCGAGTTCAAGCGTCACAACCTGCTTAAAGATCCTTTTGAGAAGAATTTTGACCTTATACTTTGCCGCAACGTCGTCATTTATTTTACTGAGGAGGCAAAGGATCAGTTATACGCGCATTTCTTCGAGGCACTGAAGCCGGGAGGCATACTCTTTGTCGGCGCGACGGAGGCAATATTGAACTTCCGCAAGCTCGGCTACACCAGCTACAAGCCTTTCTTCTATCAGAGGCCATTGTAATAGAGCGGAGAATCTTTTCATTTTGAATTTTATCATCAATAGGAAAGGGAGGGCGTGAGAGCTTGTATGCCAATCAAGAGATGGAACAACTTGACATGGATGAAATGAAAAAGCTGCAGCTTGAGCGCCTGAAGCGCACTGTGAGCTGGGCCGCGGAGAAGAGCCTTTTCTATCAGCGCAAATTTGATGACGAGGGCATATCGGAGCCTGAGCTGAATGAGCTTTCGGATATCACAAAACTCCCTTTCACGACCAACAAGGAGCTCATGGAGACACCGGGGTCTGAATTTCTTACTCTGCCATTTTCAAGCATATCCCGTGTGGCTCTGTGGGAGCATCCGCAGTATGCCGTTCACTACTACACGCAGAATGACATCGCGGCAAATGTGGAGATGGTGTCACGCGCTTTGGCTGCGGCGGGCATCACGCGAGCCTCTGTCGTCGGGTTGCTCGGCGATATGGCGGACTCGGGGCTGATGGACACGCAGTATGCTTTGGAGATGCTTGGCGCGACGGCGATACCGCTCAGCACGGAGTATGAAAGGGCGATAATGCTGCTGGGGGCGACGAGCACCGATGTCCTAGTGGGCTCGGCGCGGCGGCTCCTTCGCTTTGTCATTCAGTCGCAGGCCGATGGCAAGGACATCGCCGACTACCCCGTGAAAAAAATCATCTGCCTCACGGAGGGGCTTCAAAATCCGCTTAGGGCTCATATCGAGAGACGGACGAACACGGTCGTTTACAATCTTTACTCGTCTTCGGTGTTTGGCGCTCTGGGTATGCTCTATCAATGCGAGAGCCATGTGGGGCAGCATGTCGCCGAGGATCATTATTATCCCGAGATTGTCGCTTTTGGCAGCGATGAGATTATCACGAGCACCTCGGTCATGGGGGAGCTTGTTCTCACGACGCTGACCAGCGAGGGTATGCCCATAATCAGGGGGAGGACCGGTCAGCCGGTAATGATGATTGACACGCCATGTCCCTGCGGTCGAAAACTGATGCGGCTCAACACACCGACAGCCGCATTTGGCCAGTGACGCGATATTTTTATAATGTTTATGTGTGATTTCAAAGGGCGCAAATAAAATTGCGCCCTTGCACTTATATATCATGTTGATTTTGGAGGAAATAATATGCGAAGCGATATTGTCAAAAAAGGCCCGACTCGGTGCGCTCACCGCTCGCTTTTTCATGCTTTGGGCTATAGCCCGGAGGATTTGAAGAAGCCGCTCATAGGAATCTGCAATTCATTTAACGAGGTTATCCCCGGTCATATGGGCCTGCGGGAGATTGCCGACGCGGCGAAGCTCGGCGTGGCCGCGGCAGGCGGGACACCGTTGGAATTTCCTGCCATAGGCGTGTGCGATGGTATCGCTATGGGGCACACGGGCATGAAATTTTCACTCGCGAGCCGCGAGCTTATAGCTGACTCGATTGAGGCTGTGTCGATGGCATCGGGATTTGACGGCTTGGTGCTGATACCGAATTGCGACAAAGTGGTGCCGGGGATGCTTATGGCGGCGGCGCGTCTTAATATACCGTCCGTCGTAGTGAGCGGCGGCGCCATGCTCGCCGGGCGTTTTCACGGCAGGGACATCAGCGTGAGTCAGGCTTTTGAGGCGGCGGGAAAATTCGCGGCAGGTGAGATGAGCGAGGATGAGATGACGGATCTGGAGGCTCATGCTTGCCCCGGCTGCGGCTCGTGCGCCGGACTTTTCACCGCCAACACGATGAACTGCCTGACCGAGGTGCTTGGAATGGGGCTGCCCGGCAATGGCACAATCCCAGCCGCCTATCAGGGGGCGCGCCGCATCCTCGCAAAGCGAGCGGGAGAGGTCGTCGTTGGACTCGTGAAAAAAGACATAAAGCCGCGTGACATTCTCACGCGCGAGGCGTTTGAGAACGCGATAACAGTGGACATGGGCATAGGCGGCTCATCCAACACGGTGCTGCATCTCACGGCTATAGCGCACGAGGCGGGGATAACTTTGCCGGCTCCGCTTTTCGATGAAATCAGCCGCAGGACGCCGTACATCACTAAGCTGTCGCCGGGCGGCACTCATCATATGCAGGATCTCGATGAGGCGGGCGGCATACCGGCAGTCATGAACGAACTGTCAAAGAAAAATCTCATACATCTTGATACGCTCACAGTCACCGGCACAACCGGCGACCGCATCAAGGACGCAAAAATTTTACGGCCGGATGTAATACGCAGCGTTGATGATCCGTACAGGAAAGAGGGCGGCATCGCCATTCTGAAGGGCAATCTTTGCCCCGATTATGCAGTTGTCAAGGCCTCGGCAGTCAAGGAGGACATGATGACGTACCGCGGCACGGCGAAGTGCTTCAACTCCGAGGAGGAGGGCGTCAACGCGATAATGGACGGCAAAATTCATGATGGCGATGTTGTCGTTATCCGCTACGAGGGGCCGAAGGGCGGCCCGGGGATGCAGGAGATGCTCAATCCGACGGCGGTGATAACGGGCATGGGGCTCAAGGTCGGGCTAATCACAGATGGAAGATTCAGCGGCGCGAGCCAGGGCGCGTGCATAGGTCACATATCGCCCGAGGCTATGGAGGGCGGACCGATAGCTCTCATAAAAGATGGGGACATGATTTCAATCGACATTCCAAATCGCAAGCTGGAGCTTGAAATCTCCGACGAGGAAATGGAAAAGCGTAAAGCGGAATGGAAGAAACCGGAGCCAAAGATAAAGACAGGCTACCTCTCGCGATACGCGAAGCTGACGACATCGGCAAGCACGGGCGCGATAGTGATGTAAAAATGTAAAAATTTAGCGGTTATCAAATTGCAATGTCACGTTGCAATTTGATAACCGCTTTTTGATTATGATGCTTGCTTTGGGTCAGGGGGTTATTTGAAATTTTGGTCGAAGATTATTATCAAAAAATAAATCTGAACCTTTTGCGTGGCTCAATTAAATCTATCATGCTCATTTCGTCCTCTGGGATTTCAGCGACGACGTTCACTCGCTCATCGGATTTCAGGGGATTTTTTATTATCTCAAGCTCGCCCGTGTAGCGAGGATAATTATTATTGTCGAGAGTTATCGCTCCCCGTTTGCGCTCGATGGTATTCTCGGGCGGGATGTCGATGCGCTCATTTCTCACGATGAGCCTGCTTTCCGACGCTCGCGTCACGTCACGCGCCGTGTCGGGGCGCGAAGTGAATGTATGGGCGAGGAGCTTTTTTATCGGCTCGCTTTTAGTTAGGAGAGTCGCCTTGATTATCACAGTGTCTTTTTCGACTTTTGAGAGCGATTTTATTTCATCTTCGCTTGGCATTGGGTCGCCGATGATCACGAGGTCGATGCCGAGCGCGGCCATGAGGCGGGCGCAGCAATCGACTGATTGATGGCGATGGGATTCCAGCGTGGGCAGACCGCAGCGGAGAGGACCGCGGGGGTGCGACATCGAGGGGATGAACGCGCCGATTTTTATTCCGTATCGCGATAAAAGTGAATTCTGCGCGATGAAAAAATTATCGTCGAGACCGGTGTTCTCCCTCGGATAAAAATTGTGGACGGCGATTATACGGGAAAAATCAGCGCCGCATGATTTCAGCTCACGAAGTAAATCTTCATTGACGGACGACGCGTTGATTGAAATGCGCCTGAAAGACGCGCTGGCACAGAGCGAGGCAATATCAGGGCAGGTGAAGCCGTCATCGAGTCGGGCGATGTCGATGAAGTGATTATCATCAATGGTGTCGGGCGTGACATCGCCAATGACAGTGAGCCCGTTGGCATGAGCCGCGCCCATGACATTGCAAAGCTCCGCCCTCATTGCGCCGTCATTTGCCTCCGGGATATGGAGCGATGTGAAAAGATATTTTGCCCCCAGCTTTGATGCCAGTGAAATGGAAGAAAGATTATCCTCAAGAGATTGCTCGAGCCCGGTGTAAATCGAAATCCCAAAATCAATGAAATGGTTGTCGGTCATGATATTTTCCTTTTGATAGCGGCTAAGTGACTGTCACGAAATAAGTTATATATATTATTCCGGGTCGTCGAATCCCAGAAGCCATGTCGCGATGAAGCCTGCGACATAGGAGGCGGCGACTCCTGCCAAATATATGACGGGGTTGTCCGTTGCCGCTGCCAGTGGCAGACCTGAGATGCCGAGAGTCATTGCCCCGACTTTACCGCTCGCCGCTATTGCTCCCCCGAACGATGCCCCGATGCAGGCCCCGATGAAGGGGCGAAGCAGCGGGAGAGTGACGCCGTAGATAAGCGGCTCGCCAACGCCCATCATGCCGACGGGGAGGGCGGAGAGGATTGTCTTTTTTAATGATTTGTTTTTCGTGCGGAAATAGACGGCAAAGGAGGCGCCCACTTGCCCCGCGCCCGCCATCGCGAGTATAGGGAGAAGGACGGTCACGCCGTCCCTTGCTATCAGCTCCGCATGGATTGGCGTTATAAGCTGGTGAATTCCGAGCATGACGCACGGGAGAAAAAATCCTGCCATGAGTGCGCCGGCTATTGCCCCGCCCGTCTCGACGGCTGCCGTCGCCACATGGAAAATCAAGTCTGAGGCCATGCCGCCTATGGGCTGAAGCACCAGAATGGCGGCGAGTCCAGAGATGATGAGCGTGAGGAGCGGCGTAACGAACAGGTCGAATGTCTCGGGGATTATGCGCCTGATTTTTCTCTCGATGAATGACGCGAAGGCGGCGACAATCAGCACGGCGATGATGCCGCCTCGTCCCGGCGTGAGCGTGCTGCCGAGCAAAGTGACGGATGAAAGCGATGGGTGCTGCATGAGCGCGGCGAGGCTCGCCGTCAGCGCGGGAGCCGCGCCAAATTCCTTGCCGGCGTTCCACCCTGCCATGATGTTGAGACAGTAGAATGCAGTGTTGCCGATTACTCCGAGCAGCCTGACGATGGGAAATGAGCCAAGCGCGGGATTGATTTTAAGCGCGATGTTTAAGAGCCCCGTCAAAAGACCGCAAGCGATGAACGCCGGAATAAGAGGCAGAAATACGCTTGCAATTTTTCGGAAAAGATTTTTTATCGGCGTGTTGTTCTGCTCGCGGATTTTTTGGTGGAGCGCATCGCCGTCAAAAGGTGATGCGTTTTTTCCGGTGTCGCTGTTTTTGATGGAGATGAATGTCTTTGCGACTGCGGCGGCGCGGCCGGGACCGAGAATTATCTGAAGCTCGTCGCCGCTGACATTTACACCGAGCACGCCGCCGATTTTTTTGAGCGCGGCGATTTTTTCCTCGCTAGGCGAATTTATTTTCAGCCGCAGTCTCGTCATGCAGTTGGTGACGTCTCCTATGTCCTCGCTTTTAATCTCGTCGAAAATTTCCTGCGCTATTTTGTCGGGTGAGGTATTATTTACCAAAATATATTCACAACCTTTTATTTATAAATTATATTAGGCAACCTCTAAAAACTGCTTTGTGTAAAACTTCTCCGGCGCTTCGCGAGAAGCTCTCCACTGGACTATTTTTCCTTTTTCAGTGGAGGACTGGGATTGCTGCCTCCCCTGAAAGGGGGCGCTTTGCGCGGGAGTCCAGTGGACTCCCCGGACGTTGCCCGAAGGGCGGAGGGGTTAAGATGCAAATTTGAGTTTTTAGAGGTTCCCTAAATTGATTGCTCTTTTTAGATGGCCGTCTGATTTTTCTAGTAAAGCCATTGCTTCTTTCTTGTCTTTTCCCGTCAGTTTTGAGAGGATGGCGACCTTCACGTTGCCGTTTGATTTTTTGAGCGCGGCGATGCTTTCTTTTTCGTTGCATCCGGTCGCGAGGCTGACTATGCGTATGGCCCTCTTTTTGAGTTTCTCGTTTGTCGCGATGAGGTCAACCATGAGATTGCCGTATGCTTTGCCGAGCCTTATCATCGAGGCGGTCGAGAGCATGTTGAGTATCATCTTCGTGGCGGTGCCCGCTTTCATTCGCGTCGAGCCCGTCAGGACTTCCGCGCCCGTGACGGCGACAAGCGGGATGTCGGCTATCTGCTCGATGGGCGAGTGTTCGGCGCAGGTGACGGCGACCACGGTGCAGCCGATTGATTTCGCGTAGCGCAGCGCGCCGAGAACGTAGGGGGTGCGCCCCGACGCGGCGATGCCGCAGACGATGTCGGATTCGGTGAGGGTGACGGCTCTCATGTCATTTTCGCCGAGAGTTGGGTCATCTTCCGCGCCCTCCTGAGCGACGAACATGGCCTCGCGTCCGCCCGCGATGATGCCGCGCACGAGGTCAGGCGATACGCCGAAGGTCGGCATACATTCCGCCGCGTCGAGCACGCCGAGCCTGCCTGATGTTCCCGCCCCGCAGTAAATCAGTCGGCCTCCGATTTTCAGATGGGAGACGATGACGTCTGCTGCTTTTGCAATATCCGGGAGGATTTTCTCGACGGAGAGAGCGACTTTTTTGTCCTCGTCATTGATGAGTTTTACTATTTCGAGCGTCGAGGACTCGTCAATATGCGTGGATAATTCATTTCGCTGCTCGGTCGTGATTTTTTCCAAATTCAAAGGCGATTTGCCGATATTCATTAAAAATTCCCCGTTCCAATTCTATGCTATAAGCTAAATTTTACATCATATATTTTTCTTTCACAATATCATTCTCATTTACATATTGCAAATGATAACGCAGTGAGATAAAATAAAATAAATATTTTTTATCCGATGCTAAAGGGTAAATTCGGATTCGGTGGGAGTCTGAAACTCCCGCTGAATAATTCTCATTTTATCGTATGCAGAATATTATATGTAAAAAGGGGCGAGGACATGAGCGGTATCACGATCGACATATTGAGGCAGCGTCTTCAGGCTCGCCAGCACAAGCTGACGACGCAGCGTCGCACTGTGCTAGAGGTTTTCATTGCTCATCCCGGGGAGCATCTTTCGGCTGAGGATGTCTATGGGATTCTAAGAGGGGAGGACATTGACATAGGGCTTGCCACTGTCTACAGGAGCCTGGAGCTATTGGCCAATCTCAATATCCTCCAGAGGATGGAGTTTGGTGACGGATGCAGCCGATATGAGATTGGCACTATGTCGCCCGACGAGCATCAGCATCATCATCTCATCTGCGTCAAGTGCGGCAAGCTGCTGGAATTTCCAGATGACCTCATGGACGATCTTGAAAATGATGTCCTGGAAAAGACCGGGTTCAAGGTAGTGGATCATCAGGTGAAATTCTTTGGGTATTGCAAGGAGTGCCGAGAGAAACTTGACAAATAAAATCAGAATAGGGCGGCTCTCGCTCAATTTGCCCGGAGAGGTGATTTCAAAGGTCACCAGGGAGGTGCTTGACCTGTTCGGCATCGTCATAGACGAGGATAGCTTTGACTTCGCGGGAATCGAGCTTTTTCACGATGTGGTTCATGGCAGTCCGATGAGGGTCGCCACCGAGATGACGCTCATCAAGGCCAATGGCGAAAGCAAGCGGTTCCATGCCGAGGGCGAGGCGCGCAGTGATGAAATCGAGCGGGCGGCAATCAATCGTCTCGTGAAGCTGAATTTTTATCAGCTGCTGCGCGAGACGTTTTCGTTTGCATCTGCGCCGTGGGGGATATTGCATGGCGTGCGCCCGTCGAAGATCGTTCAGCGGTATATCGACAGGGGGATGGAGCGTGACGCGATAATCTCCCGTCTCCGTGATGATTATGATGTGAGCCGCGAAAAGGCGGAGCTGCTGACTGACATATCGTTTCATGAGCGGCCGTTTATCGCCATGACCGACCCGCGAACTATCAGCGTCTATGTGGGCATCCCTTTTTGCCTCACGCGGTGCTTGTATTGCTCTTTCCCGTCGGTCATTTTGCCGTCAAATGATGTGCTCGATGAGTTCATGCGTGTGTTTGAGCGCGACCTTCGCGCGGCAACGTCGGATGTCAGAGCCAATCATTTCAAGGTGCAGAATATTTACATCGGTGGCGGCACGCCGACGAGCCTGCCCGATGGATATTTCGGGCGGATGATGGAGCTTGTCTGCGGGGCGTTTTATAATGACGGCATCGTGGAGTTCACAGTCGAGGCGGGGCGGCCTGACAGCGTGACGCCCGCAAAGCTCTCGGCGATGGCGGGGCACCATGTGAACCGAGTGAGCGTCAATCCGCAGACGATGCGCGATGCAACTCTGCGCCGCATAGGGCGAAACCACACTGCAGAGGACATAGTGCGGATGTATCATGAAGTGCGCGAGGCGGGGCTGCCGTCGATAAACATGGACGTGATACTGGGACTGCCGGGCGAGGATGAGCATGATGTCGCGTACACGATGGGCGAGATAGAGAGGCTCGCGCCGGACGACGTGACGCTTCACGCGCTGGCGCTAAAGCGTGGCTCGGATCTAAAGACTAATCTCATACTGAAGACCATGGAAAATGACCTTCCCGATGACGCGACTGTCAGGAGGATGTATGAGGCCGCGATGGAAAAAATTCGCGCGATGCGTCTAACGCCTTATTACCTGTACCGGCAGGGCTACCAAAGCGGCCAGCTCGAAAATATCGGCTGCTGCAAGGTCGGCCGCGAGAGCATGTACAATATGCAGATAATGGAGGAAAAGCAGACGATAATCGGAGTGGGCGGCGCGGCGACATCGAAAATAGTGAATCCCAAGACTCAGAGAATGGAAGCGTCATTCAATCCGAAGGATTTGAAAACGTATTTGGAGAAGATTGATTATTACATAGAGAAAAGAAGAAACTTGATTGACAGGGCGTATGATTGACAAGGAAAGAGAACAGGAGGAAGAATCACGATGATAACGCAGATGCCTCGCGGCACGAAGGACATCCTGCCCGACAGTGTGGGCGAGTGGAGGTATGTTGAAAATAAAATAAGGGACATTTGCCAAAAATTTGACTTCAAGGAAATAAGGACTCCGATGTTTGAGCATACTGAGCTTTTTCAGCGCGGCATCGGGGACACCACGGACGTGGTGGAGAAGGAGATGTACACGTTCGAGGACAGGAGCGGCAGGAGCATAACGCTGCGACCCGAGAATACCGCCTCGGCTGTGAGGGCGTATCTTGAGCACAAGCTGTATGCCGATACTAATCTCGTGAAGCTATTTTACATAGGCTCGATGTTCCGCTTTGACAGACCGCAGCGCGGAAGATTTCGCGAGTTCCACCAGTTCGGCGTCGAGGCAATAGGCGAGATGAGTCCGGCGGTCGATGCCGAGATTATCATTCTCGCCGTGAGATTTCTTGAGTCGCTTGGGCTCAAGGATTTGAAGCTCTCAATAAATTCGGTCGGCGACCCGAATTGCCGCCCGAAATATCGCGCGATGTTGCAGGACTATTTCCGTGAAAAGGTGGGCGAGATGTGCGATGATTGCAAGTCGCGCTTTGACCGGAATCCGATGCGCCTTTTGGATTGCAAGAATGAGCACGACCAAGAGCTGGCAAAGGACGCGCCCGCTATCACCGATTGCCTCTGCGATGAGTGCAGGGAGCATTTCGAGAAGGTTAAGGAGTATCTCACGCTTGCCGGCATTTCATTCGAGGTGGATTCGCGGCTCGTGCGCGGCCTCGATTACTACACGAAGACGGCTTTTGAGATAAAGTATGAGCCGCTGGGGGCGCAGAGCGCGGTAGCGGGCGGCGGACGATATGACGGGCTGGTCGAGGAGATGGGCGGAGCGGCGACGCCGGCCGTCGGTTTCGCGTGCGGACTGGAGCGCGTGATGCTCGCCATCGAGACGCAGCGCCTCTACGAGCAAAAGGAGAGCGCCGCTGACGTTTTTGTCGTGGCGCTTGGTGAGGCGGCGCAAAAGGCGGCCTTCAAATTCGTGATGGAGCTGCGTGAGAAGGGGCTCATAGCCGTGATGGACTACGGCGGGCGCAGCATGAAGTCGCAGATGAAGCAGGCGAATAAGAGCAAAGCGCGGTTTGCCGCCATAATGGGCGACGACGAGCTGAAGGAAAATGTCGTGATGCTGCGCGACATGAAATCGAGCGAGCAGGAAAAAGTGCCGAGGGATGAAGTGACGGATAAAATTTTAGGTGGATGCGAGCATGGAGATAGCTGTCTGCGATAATGACGAGAATATCCGCGATGATATTGCGCGGCTCATAAGCCGGCAAAAGCCCGAGGCGAGCCTGCACGTTTTTGATTCAAAGGATAAACTCCTGCGCTCCGGGGTGCATTTTTCTGTCGTTTTTCTCGACGTCAAGGGCGTGTCGGGAATGGAGATAGCGAGGGAGCTGAGACGCCGCGAGGAGGAATGGCGCAGCCCCCGCAGCGTGCTGGTATTTATAACGGGCTACAGGGAGTACATGGAGGAAGCATTCGATGTCATGGCTTTTTATTATCTGCTGAAGCCTATTGACACGGATAAGTTTTCCAATGTCTTGGAGCGGGCGTGCAGAGAAGCGGAGGGCAACGAGGCGCAGGAGGAGCGCTATTTGATGTTCAAGGCATCGGGCACGACAGTCAGGCTCGCGCTGAAAGAGATTCTTTTCATCGAGAGCAGCGGCAAGAAAGTAATCGTGCATGCAGGGAGCGAAACGTATGAGGTATATGGCACGATGGAGGGCATGGAGGAGGAAACGGGAGAAACATTTTATCGCTCGCACAGATGTTTTTTGGTGAATATGGCTAAAATTGCTTCTTACAAGGCGAACACGATATATCTTGAAAACGGGCAATCGGTGCTGCTGTCGCGTCAGAAATACGCCGACTTCGTAAAAAAATATATGCGGTACGCGGCGGAACAGGGGGGCAAAAGTGCCTGAGCAGTACATAATAGATTTTCTAGTCTACATAGCGAATGGATGGATTAGTTTCAGGTACACGGAAAGATTTCTGCACGAGAAATACGAGAATCGGCGACGTGCCCTGCTCATCTGGACGTTAATCTACACGGCGGGGCAATTCGCCGTTTCGGAGTTCTCGGGCGCGTGGTCGCCCTATGACCGATTGCTGAATATTATTCCGGCGATGCTGCTGCTGTTTGTCATGCAGCATTTCTTTTTTGAAAAGGATTTTGCGAAGCAGGCTTTTGTCATTACGAGCTTTGAGGCCGGATGGGAAATATTGCGGTTTGCTGTCAGCCCGATGGCCCATGCGATTTTCAGCGTCTGGAGTCCCTTCTGGGCGTGGCTCTTTCAGAATGAGGCTGTTATTTCATTCCTGCCGCAGGAGGCGCTTCTTTCACTGATGGAAGGGACAAATCGCATAGCGGTTTTTGTTGTCATCGCGCTTTGCCGCGGGATGCAGGTCGGCATACTCGCCCTTTATCTTCGCGTCGTCAGCAAGAGGTTCATTTATCCGAAAAGCGGAGCGCACGGGTACGAGATAAAGCCGCACGACAGCATGTTCCTGCTGATACCGTGCGGCGCAGTTCTTTTCATAGATTTGACGATGCGCTTGATGGCGTACTCGCTTGACAATGGGGCGATGATGCTCGTCTATGACCGAGTGCCGTCTACGCTGGTGCTTTTGCCGCTTGTCAGCCTGATGCTGCTCGGCATGATAATATCCTCGGTTATTCTTTTTCAGAATCTCGTTCAGTACAAGGACGAGGAGCAGAAAAGAGTCTTGCTTGAAAACCGCGTGGCTCAGGTCCATAAAGAAATAGAGGAATTGACCGACATATATGAGGACATTCGCGGGCTGAGGCATGACCTGGGGAATCATATAGCGGGCATTGCCGCCTGCATAAGAAAAAGCGGCTCCGATTGCGGAGGGGAACTGGAAAAATATTTGAGCCGCATGACGGACACCGTGGCGCGGCTTGACTTCGCCGACAGCACAGGTAACCCCATCACCGATATAATACTTCATCAGACGCGGCAACAGGCGAAAAGAAAAGGCATCGGCTTTTCTGCTGATTTTCATTTCGCGCGGGAGGCAGGCCTCGATGCCTACGATGTGAGCGTCATTCTGAACAACGCCCTGCAGAACGCGCTGGAGGCCTGCGAGAAAATGGAGGGCAAACGCGCCATCGAAGTCCGCTCATACATGAGAGGAAAATTTTTCTTTATCGAGGTTGAGAATGATTTTTCCGGCGAGCTGAAATGGGAAAAGCAGGCGGAGCTGCCATCGACAATGAAGAAGGAAAAGAGCCTTCACGGGATGGGACTGACCAATATGAGACGATGCGCGCAGAAATATCACGGCGACATTGATATAAATATTTCGGAGCATGAGGGAAGGCATCGCTTCAGGATTATCGTGATGCTCCATGCCCGCGTTGATGAAGATTAAGGACGGTAAAGCAGTATGTCCTGTATTTGGCGGAGAGCGCGGCTTCTTGGCGAGTCGATGTCGAGCACTCGGCAAAGCTCCTTCTCGAGGAAATTTGGGTCGGAGCTTGTGACCGGCTGACCTATGAGCTTGCCGTTTCCGTCGAGAAAGCAGATGGTCGGGACTGTGCGTATGCGCGAGAGAAATGGGAAAAAGTCATCATTCACCATTAACTGGGGAAAATTTTGGGGACATTCGGCGGATATTTCTCTTGCGAGAAAAAGCCTTTGACGCTTAGCGGGGGTATTCAAAATATCCTCGCTTTTTATGTCCCCGACTAGGCCTATGAACTGCACATTATTTGGCGCGTTTCCCGCGAGGGCGCAGATGCTTTTCACTGCATCGCGGCACTCGTCATGCTCGGTCGTCCAAACGCACACGACTGTCGTCTTTCCCGATAGAATATCGCTCGTCACAGTGCGGCCGTGCAAATCGCTCGTTCTGAATCGCGGAAATGTGAATAAAGCGTTTTCTTTTGATGACGTGTCGAGAAAATTCTTTCGGTCGATGTCGCTCAGTATGAATACGTCAGCCACCAGCAGCATCAGCCCGGCGAGCAGCGACAGTATGAGGAGCTTTTTGTTTTTTTCAATCATCGCTTTGCACGCTTTCATGGAAGGTTTGTTTCTTAAGGAAACGACGATTAAGTAACTTTATGGCATTGCCGAGAGATTTTTTCGTCAGGCAAGGAGAAGTGCTCGAAGTCGTAGCAGAGCTACGTCGAGAGCACTGTGACGCAGCATGACGGAAAAAGATCCGGCAAGGGCGAAAGGGACTTATTCGGTGTTTCCTTATCATAGCATGAAAAATTATCGGCAGAAAACATTTCACGCCGAAAAAGTGTCATTTCACGGCATAGCTGTTTCTAAAACAGAAAATTTATGAGATAATATAAATGCCGAATGGATTGGTATTATTGCATGAATCAAGGAGGAGATTCATATGCCGGTAAGTGTCGGAAAAAGCTATGTCTCGGAGGCGGCGTACAGCTACGCGCAGAGCAGGATGGCGGGCGAGAGCAAGGCGGGCGGCAAGAGCGGCGACGTGCTAAAGAGCCTTGCGGATGAGTTCGGTGACACGAAATTTTCCGTTGGGAGCGCCCCGTTCTCGGGCACGGGGACGCGCAATATCTCCATCGCGCCAAACATACTGCAGCAGATGGCGGAAGATCCCGAAAAGAGAATGGAGTACGAGGCGCTCATATACGACTGCAACGATTTCCAAAAAAATCGACCGCAAAGTATTGGCGGGAGGAAAATCAAGGCCGCCGGGTTCATCATCGACAAGGACGGCGGACTTAGAAGCTGGAGCATCTCTGAGAGCGACGGCGGAGACAGGAGACCGGAGGCGAGCGGCGTCAGGCGCACGAAGAAAAAAGGGTGGTGGCATTCGCTGCTTGACGAAATGAAAAAGCGAAAAGAAAAGACCGAGCTAAAGGCAAAGGAAATACCCGACGCGAAAAATGCGCTCGCGAGTGACAGCGAGGAGTTGGTGGCTCTCTTGCGTGAGCAGCGGCAGACACTCGATGAGAGACTCAAAGCGCACGCCGAAAGAGTGAAGAGTTTTCAAAACAATGGAAACCCCGCCATAGCGAAGGCGTATCTGGCAGGGACAAATGTGGCGGCCAAGGTGCAGGGGTTTTCCAATACGAATGAGCTGATGAATTATCTGCGAGATAAATTCACCGTCGTCAAGGAGGGACTCACAAGCATTTCGTCAAAGTATTTGCGTGACTGCCTGACGGACGAGGAGAAGCGAGCGAGGCTGCTTGATAATTTGCTCTCCGCCGAC
>JAFTAB010000225.1 GCA_017458745.1 Schwartzia sp. (in: firmicutes)
AAAGTCCCCACCGTGCTGCAAATGGAGGCAACGGAGTGCGGCGCGGCATCGCTCGCCATGGTGCTGGCATACTACGGCAAGTGGCTGCCTTTGGAGAAGCTTAGGCAGGACTGCGGCGTGACCCGCGACGGCAGCAACGCCAAGAATATCCTGCGCGCCGCAAGAAATCACGGCTGCACGGCAAAGGGGTTTGCCGGTCGCCCCGACGTGCTGAAAAAAAAGGAATATCCCCTCATTCTCTTTTGGGAATTTAACCATTTTGTCGTGATGGAGGGCGTCAAAGGGGACACGGTGTACCTGAACGACCCCGCCATGGGGCGACGCACAGTGAGCTGGGAGGAGTTTTTGGGTTCCTATACGGGCATATATCTTTCCATTCGCCCGGACGCCCGTTTCCGCAAGGAAGGGCATCGCTACAGCATAGCAGCGGCGATTGCCGAAAAGCTCCGAAAGGACAAGTGGGCGGTGCTCTTTGTGTCTCTTCTGGGACTCGCCATGGTGCTTCCGGGCTTGGCTGTCCCGGTGCTGAACCAGATTTTTATCGACGACATTTTCTCCATGAAGCATATAGACTGGGTGAACAAATTCATGGGGGCCATGGTCGGGACAATTGTTCTGACGGGCGTCATGACGGCCATGCGGTCGGCGGTGCTGACATATTGGCAAAAGAAGCTGACCCTTGCCGATTCATCAAGTTTTTTTTGGTACATATTGAGGCTGCCCGTGACTTTTTTCCAGCAGCGTTTCGCGGCGGATGTTGCGTCGCGTATTCAATTCAATGAAACGAATGCCGCCGTGCTGTCGAATCAGGCCGCAACCTCTCTTTTGGATCTCGCCATTGCGGTCTTTTACTTGGCTTTGCTCTTTCAGTACAGCGTGCCTTTGACACTCATCGGCGTTTCTGTCAGTCTTGTAAATATTTTCGTGTTCCTCTATATGCGCCGTCGGTTGACCGACCTCACCATGCGGCTGCAGCAGGATGCGGGCAAGGCATACGGCGTACTGGTGAGCGGCATCATGATGATCGAGAGCATCAAGGCGGGCGGCAACGAGAGCGACCTTTTCCAAAAATGGGCGGGTTATCGGGCAAAAGCCCTGATGGCTATCCAAGAGCGGGATATGTGGTCCCTCAAGGTAAAACTTTTGCCGAGCTTTCTGGCGAGCGTGAGCAGCGCCCTTATCATGACGGTAGGCGGATTTTCCGTCATGGAGGGGGTAATGACCGCCGGCATATATATGGCGGTCAACAATCTCATAGCAAAATTTCAGGAGCCGATGCAAAAGCTCCTCGCTTTCGGCGCCATGCTGCAAAACACTGAAATGCAGATGCAGCGTCTTGACGATGTGCGCCGTTACAAAATCGACACATTGAACTACCCGGACGAAAATCAGAAGATAACATTCAAGGGCAATCGCCTGTCCGGAGAGCTCATCATGAAAGACGTGACCTTTGGCTACAGCCCACTTGACGAGCCGCTGCTCACGCATTTTGATTTGCACATTTTGCCCGGTCAATGGGCGGCCGTGGTAGGAGCATCGGGCAGCGGCAAATCCACCCTCGCCAAACTGGCGGCAGGGCTATATGAAGAATGGTCGGGAGAGGTATGCTTTGACGGAGTGCCTCGGAGAGAGATACCCCGCGCCGTGATAGTGAACTCCGTCGCCACCGTTGACCAGGATATTTTCCAAATCGAAGGCACGGTGCGCGAAAACATTTCTCTCTTTGACAGCAATCTGCCAAAGGCCGACATCATACAGGCAGCGCGGGATGCCTGCATTGATGAGGATATACTGCACCTTTCCGGAGGCTATGAGGCAGCCGTCGCCGAGGGTGGGCTTAATTTCTCAGGCGGCCAGCGGCAAAGAATGGAAATCGCCCGCGCTTTGGCAACGAATCCATCACTGCTCGTGCTGGACGAGGCAACGAGCGCCATCGACCCCATGACGGAGCAGGAAATACTGGAGAACATTCGGCATCGCGGCTGCTCTTGCCTCATCGTGGCACATCGCCTGTCAACGATTCGAGACGCGGACGAAATCATTGTGCTCGACCACGGCAAGGTGGTCGAGCGCGGAATCCACAGGGATCTGATAAAACATGACGGGGCGTATCGTCGCCTGATAGAGGAACGAGAGCAGGAAGCGGTTGATGAACCCGTAATTGACTGAGGAGGAATCCGGATGAAACTTTCTGCGGGAGAACGCTTCCGCTTGCCGGATGAGCAAAAACTTTGGCGGGTTTTGTCCGGCAAAGTAGAGGTCTACGCCGTTACTCGGAAAAACACTTCCTTTCGCCAAATGTTTTTGACAGAGGTTGCGGAAGGCGAGGCGGCTTTTCCTCCCTGCGATGAATTCAATCAGATAGATATGCTGCTCTATGCGACAGAAGATACCGAGGTCGAAGAAGTGCCCTTTGAAAAAATGGCAGCCGCTGAGCTTGTGCCGCTGATGCGGAAGTGGTTTGCCAGTTTAATGTTCCTGCCTTGGGTGCGCCTCATGGCCGACTGAGGCGATGACATACTCAAGACATGGGCAGACGGCTCGGTGCTTTCAGGCAAAGAGGACTCCCGTGAGGCACTTTGGGCAGATTTTGAAGAAAACGAGAGCATTTTCTCTATGCTCCTTGGCACACGTTTTGAATCGCAGGATGCACTGCTTACGCTTCGGATGAAGAGCCGCGCAAAAAAAGATCGGCGCGTCGTGGACGAAACCATAGCGACCCTCTTGGGCGAGGAAGTCGTCCCTGAGGCGGAGGAATCCGGCAGCGAAAAATTTCTGGCGGCGGTTTTCTTGGTTCGCGCCGCCGCCCAAGCCATGGGCATGACGGCGACGGGCATCAGCCTTGCGCCGGAGACGGTCAAAAGGCTCGACCAGCTCTCCCTCATTCGCCGTCTTGCCAAAAAAGGCGGCATGGAGCTGCGGCTTGTCAAGCTGAAGGCAGGCTGGCATACGGGAGACTGCGGGGTGATGATCGGCTACTACGACAAAAAAAACGACGGGGGAAAAACGTCGGAGCCGGTGCTGCTGAAACCGGAAACGCCGGAAAACTACATGATGGTGACGAAGGAAAATCCCGGCGGCATTCCCGTCACGGATGAAATCGCCGCCCGCCTTTCCACCGATGCCCTGCTCTTTTACGCGGGACTGCCCGCCAAAGTTCTCTCAAAGATTGATCTTTTGAAATTCATGCTGCGCCAAAGCTGGCACACGGACACTAAAACCGTCATCGCCGTGAGCCTGCTTGCGGGAATTATCCCCCTAATAACGCCTATAATTACCGAGACCATGTTTTCCGACATAATCCCCATTCTCGATCGCAAGGGACTGGCCACCGTCACCCAAGTGGCCATGGTGGCAGGGTTCACCACGGCGGCTCTTACCGCCGTGCGCTCCGTGGCCATCCTGCGCTTTTCGTCAAAGGCCTGCATGGCGGCGGAGGCGGCAATCATGTCAAGGGTGCTTTCACTCCCTGTCGGTTTTTTCCGCCGCCTTACCTCGGGGGAACTGGCGGGACGCATGACGGGGCTTTCCCAGTTGCAAACGCTTTTGTCCAACGAAACTGTGGGAGTGATTTTCGCTTTTGTCTGCTCTTTCTGGAGTCTGTGCCTTATGTGCTGGTACAGCATGAAGCTGACGGGGGTGGCAGTCGGCTTATGGATTATATATCTGGCTGTCAGCGCCTTCATCCTGTCAAGGCTTATAAGAGCGGAGCAGAGGGAGACCATCGCCCAAAACAAGACCTCCGGCATCCTCGCCCAGATTTTTACGGGATTGGTGAAATTCCGCATAAAGGGTGCAGAAAGCCAAGCGTATCGACTGTGGGGCAAGGCATTCGCCGCCGAGTGGCAGGAAAATTACACCGTTCGCTGGCAGAAAAATTACAATGCCATCCTCTCCGCCGTCGAGCCCATACTGCTCGCTCTTGCCGTTTACTATGTGGGCCTGAAGGAACTCGCGGAGGGCACGGGCAGCTCGGGGACGGGAATCGAGATTTTCGGCGCCGCAGAGCCCATGACCATGGCTAAGTTCATCGCATTCCAGGCTGCCTACGCCGCATTCAACACCTCGCTTAATGCCGTTATCCCCGTAATCGAGGAAATGTCCGTAATGTATCCTGTCCTGGAAAATCTAAAGCCCATTCTGGAAACTGAACCGGAGAGCGCGGAGGAAAAAATCGAGGCCGATACTCTTTCCGGAGCCTTGGAGGTGAAAAATCTCACCTTCTCCTACGGCGAGGACACGCCGAACGTCCTGAACGACATCAGCTTCCGAATTGCGGCAGGAGAGCATGTGGCCATTGTGGGTAAATCCGGCTGCGGCAAGTCCACCCTCATTCGCTTGCTTTTGGGTTTCGAGTCGCCCAAAAGCGGCGCGGTGTATTATGACGGGCAGGATCTATCCGAGCTTTCTCTCACCTCGGTGCGCTCCCAGCTCGGCGTGGTGCTCCAGAACGGCCAGCTCATGACGGGCGACATATTCCACAATATAGTCGGCACCCACGACCTCACGCTGGACGACGCATGGGAAGCGGCAGAAGCGGCAGGCGTGGCGGATGACATCCGCGAGATGCCCATGCAAATGAATACAGTCGTCAGCGAGGGCAGCACGAACATCTCCGGCGGGCAGCGGCAGCGCATATTGATCGCCCGCGCTCTCGCCATGAAACCGGCCATCATAATATGCGACGAGGCCACCAGCGCCCTTGACAACCGCACCCAAGCCATCGTGACGGAGAGCCTCGATCGGCTCAATGCGACGCGCATCGTCGTCGCCCATCGTCTCTCGACGATCCGCCACGCCGACCGTATCCTTGTCCTTGACGGCGGCCGCATTGCCGAGAGCGGCACCTTCGACGAGCTGGTGGCAAAGGGCGGCCTCTTCGCGTCGTTTGTCAAGCGTCAAGTGGCGTGACTAAAGGAACCACTGAATAAGTCCCGCCGCGCCACTGCCGGGTCTTTTTCCGTTATGCTGCGTCAAAGTGCTCTCGACGTAGCGCTGCTACGACTTCGACCACTTTTTCTTGCCTAACGAAAAAATCCCTCGACAGAGCCACGACTTGACTTAATCAGTGTTTCCCTAAAATCTTTGAAAGGGGAGCGAGTCATGCTCCTGACAAGTTCTTTATGCCCCCGCGATTTCGAGGCAATCTATCGAGAATATCACAAAAAAGTCTACAATTATATTTATGGGCAGATTCTTCATCGCGAGGCGGCGGAGGATTTGGCTGCGGACGTGTTCGTCGCCGTGGCGACGCACCTCAGCGAGTTCAATCCGGCGCGGGGAAGTCTGACCGCGTGGATTTTCACCATCGCCAAGCACATGACGCTGAATTACCGCATGAGAGCCTCGAACCGTTTGGAGGAAAGCCGGGGCGACATGCCCGACCGTTCCGCCGACGAGCCAAGCCGACGGGACGATTCCCTGCGCGCACCGGAAAATGTGCGGGCGGAGCGCATCCTCGCACAGCTTTCCCATGAGGAACGAAGATTTCTGGAGCTCCGCTATGTGCTGGATCTTTCCAACGAGCAGGTCGGGCGCGTCATCGGGGCGACACCCGCCGCCGTCAGCCAAAAATATTGTCGGATTTTGGCCAAGTGCCGTAAAATAGATAAGGACGCGCAAAACGGCGCGCCGTGAAAAAAATTTTGAAAAATTTTTCGCGGCGCGTCAATTTTTTTGCTTCTCATTTGTATTATATAGTAGAAAAAAACGGATTTGTATAAAAAACAGAAATGGAGAGAATGAAAATGGCAGGCAAAACATTGGGCAACGGGAAGGACAAAGAGGGCGTACGGGAAATGGACGAGCTGTTCCGCCGCGCCGATTTTGCCGCCGAAAGCCCCGGTCTCGCGGAGCGGCTTCGGGAGAAAATCCGCCGGCGGCTCCCTGCGCAAGACCTGCGAAGCGAAATGCTCCGCGAAGAACGGGAGCTTTCCGAGAGCGAGCTTTCGGGGCTGGCGGCGGCGGGCGCACCGGGGGCACGGGCGGCAAACGCGATCCGTGGAAACGACCCGCACTGGAAGAAATGAGGAAAGGAGTGGGGACATGAAAAATTTACTGAAAAGGGCCGCGTTTCTCGTGACGCTTCTTTGGCTGCTGTCGGCGGCTTCCGTTTCGGAGGCGGTATGGCGGCTCGACGAAGACCCGAATCTCGCAGAGCCGCGCAATTTTCGCATGGCCTCCGACGACTGGCGCAAAAAGCCGAGAGGCGAGTCGCCCACCCGTGCGGGGCTGGATACGCTCCGCATATCCGGCAGCGCCCAGTGCACCGCCGACGGCTTCGCCTCGCTGTACGCCACGCTGTCCGCCGCCGCGAAGGGCGCGCCTGTTTACATTGTGGATTTGCGGCAGGAGTCCCACTGTTTCGTGGACGGGCTGCCCGTGAGCTGGCACGAAAAGGGGAATCTGGCGAACGAAGGAAGAACGCCGGCTGAAGTCGCGGCGGACGAGGCGGAGTGCATTGCCGAGCTCCGTGGGGCGGAAACCACCTTCGTGCCAAAGGGCGGCTCCGACAAAAAACGGTTCGGGGCTATAACCGTAACCCCAGAAAGCGTGCGAACGGAAAAGGAAACCGTCGAGGCTCTCGGATTTCGGTATCAGCGGTTTTACGTCACGGACAGGACCCGACCCGACACGGAGACCATCGAGGCGTTTCTCGATTTCGTCGAGGGGCTGCCCGAGGGCGCGTGGCTGCATTTCCACTGCCACGCGGGGCACGGGCGCACGACGACCTTCATGGCGATGTACGACATGATCAAAAACCCGCACATTCCGGCGGAGGAAATCATCGAGCGGCAATACCTGATTGGCGGCGCCGACCTGACAGCCATGAAGAAAGACGAATGGAAAAACGAGCGGATCATCCAACGGCTTGAGACATTGCAACTGTTTTCCGCCTATATACGGGCGAGAAACGCCAAAGAAACAACGCTCCGCTGGGGCGAGTGGATAGAGGAAGAAGCCGAGGCGGCATAGAAAAAACAGGAGGGTTTCATTGTGGCAAAGAAAATCGATAAGAACGAACTCTCGAAGGAAATGCTCGAAAAGGCATTGAAGTGCAAAGCCGCCGAGGAGCTCATGGCGCTGGCGAAGACCGAGGGCTGCGAGCTGACGAAGGAGGAGGCGGAGGCGTACATGATGTAGTTGTCCGACTTCGAGCTGGAGGGGGAAACCCTTGCGCAAGTGGCAGGGGGCTCCTGCTACGGCAATACGTCTTGCGATGAGAACCAAACCAATCCCGCCCACCCCAAGTGCTTCGCGGGGGATTCCGAGGTGGCTGTGCCGGGCAGCACAAAGCGCATCATGGATTTAGGAGTCGGCGACAAAGTGATCACGCTGGACGCGGACGGAAAAGAAATCGTCGGCATCGTGACGGAAGTGATGCCGCCGCAGGACGAGGAAATCGTCGAGGTCGCTTTCTCGAACGGCGCGGCATGGCGCACCACGGCAAGCCAGACCCTCTATCTGGGGCATGAACAAAATTACTTGGTGGAGGACGCGAAAGGAAAGAAAGCGCTGCTCCGTGATGGCGGAACCGTCACAGTAACGGATGTGAGATGCACCGGCGCGCGCGAAACGGTGTATGACGTACTGGTGGGCGAGGAGGAGGACGAAGACGTGATTTTCGTCGCGGGCGTCGCCGCCGAAGGGTACTTCACAAAAGGGGAACGCGGGCTGCAATAAATTTTGAAAAAATTTTTCAAACCTGTCAATTTTCGGGCGGCTGATTTGTTATAATAGATAGAGGAAGTTCAAAAACATATTCCATAAGGAGGTACTGAAAAGTCGATTAACAAAAATGAGTTGACGAGAGAGCAGATTACCAAGGCAATGGCCTGCGAGACCGCCTACGATGAATCGCTAACGCGATTCACATGCATATAACAAGCAGTAATTCACTACGTTCATAACTGCTTGTAATAGAGGAACTGATGGCGTTGGCGAAATCCGAGGGCGTCGAGCTGACGAAGGAGGAGGAGGCGGCATACATGGCGGAGCTTGCCGACTTTGAGCTGGACGATAAGACGTTGCAACAGGCGGCGGGGGCATGAGCTACAGCGACTTTTTTGGGAAAGGCTGCCCTAACCTGAAGCTTAGAGGTTTCTAAAAAACGGAGGTTTTCAACATGGCAAACATCAATGTAAACGAACTGACGAAAGAGCAAATCGAAAAGGCGATGCAGTGCAAGACCGCCGAGGAATTGATGGCGGCGGCGAAGGAGGAGGGCTTTGACCTCACGAAGGAAGAGGCGGACGCTTATATGGCGGAGATGGCCGACTTCGAACTGGACGACGAAATGCTCAGGAACGCCGCTGGCGGCGGGTATTTACAATCCATTTATCGCGGTACGCAAAAGACAATACAGGGCGTAGCCATTGTAATAAAAAAAAGTATTTAATTTATGGAGGTTTTCAAAATGGCAAATATCAACGTGAACGAACTGACGAAAGAGCAAATCGAAAAAGCGATGGCTTGCGAGACCGTCGAGGAACTGATGGCGCTGGCGAAGGCCGAGGGCGTGGAACTGACGAAGGAAGAAGCCGAGGCGTACATGGCGGAGATGGCTGATGTGGAACTGGAGGAAGAGCAACTGAAGGAGGTGGCTGGTGGTTATTGTCATCGTACCTCCCCATGCAAAGAAGTATTTCGTTGATCGGCATCCACTGCATAATAAGCAGTGAACCGCGAGTAATATTGGGAGACAATGAACATAGCAAACATCAGAAAAAACGAACCGACCCGGGAACAAATCCAATAGGCGATGGCTTGCGAGACCGCCTACGATGAATCGCTAACGCGATTCACATGCATATAACAAGCAGTAATTCACTACGTTCATAACTGCTTGTAATAGAGGAACTGATGGCACTGGCGAAGACCGGGGGCTACGAGATTACCAAAGACGAGGCCGAGGCATACATGGATGAGCTGGCGGACTTCGAGCTGGACGGCGAGGTGCTCACAAGGGCGGCGGGCGGCATCTGCCGGACGGATTGCCCGAAAGCGGGCGATTGCATCAAAGAAACAACGATTCAGGCCATACATGGGCTTGGTCGTTGTTTCTTCAAGTAAGGAGAGAAACCATGAGAACCAGCACTTACGAGATTTTCCTGCCGCTGATCGGTCGCCGGGAAGACGGCGCATCCGGCGCCCACGGCGACACTAGCGCCTCCATGCGCGTCGGCAGGAACGAG
>JAFTAB010000226.1 GCA_017458745.1 Schwartzia sp. (in: firmicutes)
CCACATCGACATCTTGACCTTTGAGCATCGCCATCGCCGAAACATTCAGCGGCAGAGTATTAACGCCAAAAATCCTGGCAAAGACAGTATCGACCGTATCGCTCAAAACCACCCTATAAGCGCAGCGTTCATCCGTTGTCGTCGTGGTGATCTTCGTGGCTCCCGAGTCCGTTTGTGTGATCTCGGGCTCGGAAGTCCATTGCCATAGGCTGTCATCCATGTCAGCGCCGCTGCCGTCCGCGTCGGCTTTTTTGTATTCGGTTGCAAACTCGCTCACGGCGGCGGGCACTGATGTCAGTCTTGTAAAAGTATATTGCTTGTCTCCGATAGTCACTTCAAATCGGGAAGTATCATCTTTCTTGAATGTCGGCAGCTTGACGAGCCTCGCCGTTGAGCGTGACCCCAAATCCTCCGCGTACTTTGAGATTCCCGCCAGCGCGGCTGCGTCGGCCGCGCTCTGGAGTCGAGATCTATGACTATAGTAATTCCCGAAATCCACCGCAAAGGCGACAAACGCCATAAGAAATGGAAGCAATAACGCCGTAAACACGACAAAAGCGCCGCTTTCCCCGCGCGGGCGATTCATATTATGCCATCTTCTCATCGAAAGCCACCTCCATCATTTCTCATCCGGCAATCCGCTTTTTCCTTCTTATCCATATCGTGCCCGCCGACAATCCGAGCCGCTCCGCCTCTCCCGCGCGAAGCTCCAGCGCGGCATCAGCCTCCATGCAGACACTCACTCCGAGCCACGGACGTAGTGACGGCGCACTGCGTATCACCTGCCACCGCGTATCGCTATCCGTCAGCCTGCGCAAATACACCACATCCATCGAAAAAAGCATAAAACACATATGAACACCGGTGCAGGGGAAGAGCAAAAGCGCGTGCGCGGGAGCGAGTCCGCGCCGCCCCGCCAGGCCGACCAATCGTCTGAAAAAAGTATTTGCAAGCTCCACATATAAAACAGGAGCGTCCGAAGACGCTCCCTCCCGATGCCATTCTTCGAGACATTCCGACATGAGCCATTCACTCCCTCCGCAAAGCCGCGGAGCATATGATAAAACGAATACAACGAGTTATAAAATATTTTTAAATATACTTTCACATCTGCTTGATAAGGAAAAGCAGCGAAGGCAGGAGCACTACCACGAACATAGCCGGAAAGATGAAAAAAACAAGCGGAAATACTATCTTGACAGGCGCGCGCAGAGCCTCCGCCTTTGCAGTCTGACGGCGACGCTCCCTCATATTTGCCGCCTGATTCTCCAGCGTTTTTGCCATGCTCGTGCCCAGCCGCTCCGACTGGATTACCGACGTAGTAAAGAGATATACCTCCTGCACGTCGCAGCGTTTAGCCATCTGCTGCAGGCTCCTCTTTCGCGGCATTCCCATCTGCATGTCGCGCTGCATTCTTTCACATTCCTCGATTAGAGGCCCCTTCATTCGCGCGATGATTTTTCTCACGCTGCCGTCGAAGGAAAGCCCAGCCTGCACGCTTACACATAGAAGGTCAAGAAAATCGGGAAGCTGCCGCAGGATTTTTTTCTGTCTGGCGCGGATAAGCGAGTTAAGCATGGCAAAAGGCAAAAATGCGCCTGCCGCTCCCCCCGCCGCCAAAAGCGCGACCCGCTGTATAAAAGGCATCTTCATCCCGGAAAGAAAAAAGAAAGCCAACAGCAGGCAGCCCACAACGGAGAGCACCCACCCGCATACAAAAGCCGTGGCACTCCAAACTCCCTGCTTCCCTGCCAGCATGATACGCTTTTCGAGCCGCTCATAAATCCCCTTCGGCGCAAAAAAGAGCAACGCGCCCGATATTGATTTGAAAAACGGCAAAACAGTGCGCTCCGCCAGAGGAATATCCGATAAATCCACACCGCCCGAGCGAGACCTCTGCCCCTGCGTGACGTCGCGTATATTCCGCATACGCTGACGAATCTCCGTCCTCGGCAGCAGCTTTGTCATAACCAAATAATAAACGAGCAAAAAAATAAAAATCGCGCCTATTAATGAGACGGCAAGCACCATCATTCGTAATCAGCTCCCTCGCGCGGCTGCTCCCTGAAAATGCCGTCGGGAATTTCAACCCCGTTCATATCGAACTTATCAAGGAAATTTGGTCTAAGCCCTGTGGAAACGAAATTCCCAACCGACTTTCCGTTTTCGTCTATATGTGACTGGACATAGCGGAACAAATCCTGAAGCACAATCTTGTCCCCCTCCATCCCTTGGACCTCGGTGATATATGTAATCTTGCGGCTGCCATCGCGTATGCGCGACTGCTGCAGGATAAGGTCTATTGCCGATGAGACCTGCTCCCTTATCGCGCGAACAGGCAAATCCATGCCCGCCATCAGCACCATCGTCTCAAGTCGCGAGAGCGCGTCCCTCGGGCTGTTGGCGTGAGCAGTCGTCAGCGAGCCGTCATGCCCCGTGTTCATAGCCTGAAGCATATCGAGTGCCTCGCCCGAGCGCACCTCTCCCACGACGATGCGGTCGGGGCGCATACGCAGGGCATTCCTAACGAGATCGCGAATAGTGACCTCGCCCTTGCCCTCGATATTGGCAGGACGGGACTCCAGCGTCACAACGTGCTGCTGCTGGAGCCTGAGCTCAGCGGCGTCCTCTATGGTCACTATGCGCTCATCCCCCGGAATAAAAGACGACAGCACATTGAGCGTCGTCGTCTTGCCGGAGCCAGTGCCCCCGGAGACGAGAATATTTAAACGCGCCTTTACGCAGGCACGCAGGAACTCCGCCATGTCCTCGCTCAGAGAGCCAAAGCTGATGAGATTTTCCACGGCCAACGGTGTCTTTGAGAACTTTCGGATTGTCACGCACGGCCCCACCAATGACAGCGGCTGTATGATGATATTGACACGGGAGCCGTCGGCGAGACGCGCATCCACCAGAGGAGACGATTCATCAACGCGGCGGCCGAGCGGGCTCAAAATGCGCTCGATGATATTCATCAAATGCGCTTCGTCACGGAACTGCACTTTTGTCAGCGACAGCTTGCCCATCTGCTCGACGAATATCTGCTTGGGGCCGTTTATCATGACCTCCGTGATCATATCATCCTTCAGCAGCGGCTCCACGGGGCCAAGCCCCAGCATCTCGTTGCAAATATCCTCCACTATGCGAGCGCGTTCGCCTCGGGGAACGGCAAATGGGTTCTCGTCCAGCACGCGGCCGCAGTATGAATTTATTAAATCCTCCACCTGTTCCCTTGAGCTGTCGCGCCCGAAAAGCAAAAGCTGCTCCTCGTCGCTCATCTCGTCAACTATGCGCCGATGAATTGCCAGCTTCAGCTCCTGATAGGCGTCCTCCTTTGCCTCCGACTGGCGACCCGCAAAAATTGGCTTCTGCCGTATCTTTTCGCCCGCTGGCCGTCCAAGCCGCTCCAACAATGCCGACATCTATTTCCAACCCCATTTCCCGCCGCGTCCCCGCACGGCAAATCACTATTCCTGATTTGGCTCCTGATACATCGAGTACTCGATTTTATACTTTTCCGGCAATATTTTCCAAGACTTTGCCGCTCCCGCCCCGGGAAATGACGAGTTCAACTCCGCCGTCAGCGTCACCTTCACCGAGGGATGAGAAGCAACTTGCTCGGAGGCAATCGTAAAATCACTCTTGCTCCATTTATAAAGATTCGTCAAGAGCTTTGTCTGACTATAGTAATCGCTGATAATCTCACTGTACTCGCTCTCGCCTCGGATGGCAGCCTCCCTCGCGCTGCTGCGAG
>JAFTAB010000035.1 GCA_017458745.1 Schwartzia sp. (in: firmicutes)
CGGCGGAGGATAAGGGCAATCTATTGGAAACAATGGAAGAAGGTCAAGACACGGTGCCGGATGATAAGGCGCTATAATCTGCCGGATTGGAAGGTACACGAACTGGCCAACTGCCGAAAAGGGATATGGAGAGCAGCATTAATGCTGAACCAAATTCTGACAAACAAAGAAATAGCCCGCCAAGGCTATATAAGCCTGACGAGCTATTACGAGCAAGTATGTGAAAACTAGAGAACCGCCGTGTACCGAACGGTACGCACGGTGGTGTGAGAGGTCGGCTGGTCAATTAATGGTCAGCCTCCTACTCGATTCGACTAATCGACTGTGTGGCTGCCGCTGACGCGTAGGCTCTTTGCTTATCATGCAGTCCTAAAATCTTGACGGGGAATTGTGTAAATCATCAGCCAAAGTAATCAATCCTCATAGCACGGCGCACCTCCGAGAGGGTTTGCGCGGCTGTTTCTCTCGCGTCCTCGCAGCCCTTTTTGAGCATCTCGTACAGCGCGGGGATGTCCTTCTCGTGCTCGGCTCTGCGCTCGCGAATTGGGGCAAGCTCCTCCTGCAATACCTCGTTCAGGAATTTTTTGACCTTCACGTCGCCGAGGCCGCCCTTCTTGTATTGCTCCTTCATCTCATCGAGGCTGGCAAAGCCCGAATTGTACCGCTCGAAATGCTCAGGCTTGCTGAAAGCGTCGAGGTATGTGAATACGGTGTTTCCCTCGATGTGCCCGGGGTCGCTTACCTTCAGGTGAGTCGGGTCGGTGTACATCGACATGATTTTTTCGCGCACGGTGTCGGCGGAGTCGGAGAGATAAATGCCGTTGTTGAGCGACTTGCTCATCTTGGCGTGGCCGTCGGTGCCGGGGAGGCGCAGACAAGCCTCGTTCGATTCGAGCAATATGTCGGGCTCGACGAGGACGGGGCCGTATATGTCGTTGAACTTGCGGACAATCTCACGCGCCTGCTCAATCATCGGCTTTTGATCCTCGCCCGTGGGCACTGTCGTAGCTTTGAACGCTGTGATGTCTGAGGTCTGGCTTATAGGGTAGCAGACAAAGCCGCACGGCACGCCCTCGCCGAAATTCTTTTGCGCTATCTCGGCTTTGACGGTCGGGTTGCGCTCCACGCGAGCGATTGACACGAGATTCATGTAGTACATCGTGAGCTCGGTGAGCTCGGGCACTTGGGACTGAATGAATATCGTCACCCGCGATGGGTCCAGCCCAACGCCGAGATAATCCAGAGCGACCTCGGTGACGCTCGCGCGGACTTTTTCCGGGTTCGCGAAATTATCGGTTAGAGCCTGAGTGTCCGCTATCATTATAAATATTTTTTTGAACTCGCCCTTGTTCTGGAGCGCGACGCGCTGGCGCAGCGAGCCGACATAGTGGCCGATATGCAGCTTGCCGGACGGCCTGTCGCCCGTGAGAATAATTTTTTCATTTTCGCTCAATGGGATTGCCTCCAATTCTATAATATACAACCGTAGTATAAACAAAATAATGAGTAATTGCAAAAAAAATTTGTCCTTGACGCGTTTGATACAATGGAATTGTCCTTAAATTATCAAAAGAGGTGGAGATTTTGAAAAAATTTGTTTTGGCTGTAATTGCTGTTTTTTTGTGCTGCGCGCTTTGGGGCTGCGGCTCTCAAAAGAGCGCGGGGGATGGCGGAGATGTTGAAATCGTGACATCATTTTATCCTATTTACATAGACGTGATAAATATCACGAAGGGCGTGGGCGGAGTCCATGTGACAAATATGACGGAGCCGCAGACGGGATGCCTGCATGACTACCAGCTCACGACCGGGGACATGAAGACGCTCGAAAAGGCGGATATTTTCGTCGTCAACGGCGCGGGCATGGAGAGCTTTCTCGACAAAGTAATATCGCAGCGAAAAAATCTGAAGATTGTCGATTCATCGAAGTGGCATGAGCTTCATTTCATAAAGGACGGCGACGAGGTGAACCCGCACATCTGGATGAGCGTGACGTACAGCATGATGCAGGTGAAAGAGATTGTGAGGGGGCTGTGCGAGGCCGACCCGGCTCATTCCGACCAGTACAAAAAGAACGCGCTTGAATATGTGACTCGCCTCACCGACCTTCGCCGCGAGATGCACGATAAGCTCGACAATCTGCCGCACAGGGACATAGTGACATTCCATGAGGCTTTCCCGTACTTCGCCGCGGAGTTTAAGCTCAACATCGCTGCGGTGATAGAGCGCGAGCCGGGCACGGAGCCGACGCCGGGCGAGCTTCGCGAGACGATAGAGAAAGTCAATGGGCTCGAGGCAAAGGCACTTTTCACCGAGCCGCAGTATTCGCCGACGGCGGCGGAAACGATAGCGAGGGAGACAGGCGCGAAAATCTACCCGCTCGACCCGATAGTGACAGGCGAGGCAAACGAGAAAGCGGCTGACGACTATATAATAAAGATGAAAAAGAACATGGAGACACTAGAAGAGGCTTTGAAGTGATAAGATAATTATCCAATGCTTTCGGGTGTCGTTACACCAGCTTCAGTGGAGCCAAAACCTCCATTGAAGCTGTTTTTTCATTGCAATTCACCTCAAAAAATGTCATAATGTGAAGCATGTATCATGTCGATAGTTCTGCTGGTGAATGGCGCAGGGCTTACAAAAATTTTAGAGCGAGATTTTGAGATATGGACACGATGATGGAAAAAGATAAGGCAGATGTGAAAGAGGAACAAGACGAAAAAAGGGCAGAGGTCTGCTTGGTCTCCATGCCGATTTCAGATGTCACCATGCCGTCAATGGCCCTTTCATTGATGAAGTCATGCCTGACACGGGCAGGCATAAAGAGCGTGGTTCAGTATGAGCATCTTTTCTATGCCAATCGGCAGGGGCTGAAGCTTTATCATCTCGTTGCTCTGGCGCGAAGTGATTTTTTGGTGGGCGAGATTGTGTTTGCCCGCGCGGCGCACGGAGGAAAAACATTGCGCCCCCTTTCCGAGTATGTGGACTGGATGAAAAACAGGCGTATTCCTTGGGGAGGCTCGACCCCCGCGGAGGTGGAGGTGGCGCGAACCAACTGGCTGGAGCAGATCGCCGGCTGGCAGGAGGACGCGGAAATATATATCGAGGAGGCGGCTAGGCGGGTTCTTGCCTTGCGCCCGAAAATCGTCGCTTTTGCCTCAATGTTTCAGCAGACCAACGCGAACATTGCGCTGGCGCGTCGGCTGAAAAAAGAAAAAAATCCTCCGCTTATTCTCGTGGGGGGAGCCAACTGCATGGGGGATCTCGGCGCGGCTCTTATCGAGCATATTGAGGCCTACGACTATGCTTTTTTGGGCGAGGCGGACGAGGTTTTCGCCGATGTCTGCGCGCGGCTGCTGAGGGACGGGGAAATTCCCCCGAGCGAGCTGCCGTATGGCGTGCTGTCACGCCGCTCACCGCGTCCGAGGGCGACGGTGCATCGTGTGACGAAAGAAGTGGAGACGCTTCCGATTCCGAATTTTGATGATTTTTTCCGCACGTTCAGTGAGCTTTTTCCAAATGAAAAAAATGTGCATTTCATGGTGGAGGGCTCACGCGGCTGCTGGTGGGGGCGAAACAAGCCCTGCACCTTCTGCGGGTTGAACGGCCCCGCGCGGAACTACAGGGAGAAGACGACGAGGCGTCTCGCGGACGAAATCGAGGAGCTTTCGGTGCGCTACCCGGAAGCAAAAATCTGCGTATTCACGGACAGTATTCTCTCCCGCACACAGATGAAGGAACTGCCCGCCGAGATTAAGAGGCGGGGGCTGAGGCTGAAATTTTTCTCCGAGATAAAGGCGAACATAACCGAGGAGGACGTGCGCTCTCTCGCGGGGATTGGCTTTGTCCAGCTACAGCCGGGAATCGAGAGCCTGCAAGACGATATTTTGAAAATCATGAACAAGGGCTGCCGCGCTATACGGCAGATAGAGACGCTGAAAAGCTGCCGAACGTACAATATGCAGGTGGCGTGGAATCTTCTCTGCGGCTTCCCCGGGGAGACAGAGGAGCAGATGGCGGAGATGGCGGAGCTTTTGCCGAAGGTCATGCACCTGCCGTCGCCAAACCAGCTCATCCATATCGTCTACCAGAGATACGGCGAGTACACGGAGAATGCCGAGAGGTACGGCCTTCGCCTGCGCCCCGCCCGCGCCTATGACTTCGTGTACGCGGACGAGGACTTCATTCGGCGGTCGGCCTACATTTTTGAGCCCATTGACGAGGAGGAACTGAAGCTATGCTGGGACGCGCGGAAAAAGGGCGAGAGTTATCGGAAGGTGCAGGAGATAGTCACGGACTGGGTGAGCCAACGTTGGAATCTTCAGCGTCTCGATATGTACGACAACGGCGAGACCATTGACATTTACGATATGCGGAAAATCGCAAGGAGTTCCGTCTATACATTGGACGGATTGAAAGTGGAGCTGTACCGCGCGATACGTTCTGTGCGGCAGGAAGAGCCGCTCATCGCGGAGCTTTCGGCGAGGCACGCCGAGGAAGATGTAAGGGACGCGCTGGACTGGCTATGCGAGGAAAATCTGGCGGTGCATATAGGTCATGAATATCTCGCGCTGGCTGTTGACATTAACGCGAAAAAAAGAGTGGGGATAAAGCGATGAGCGATTTGGAAATCAAGACTGTCGTCAGCCCTCCGACGGACGACCGGGAATATATACGAGAGGTGGCGGAGGCGAAACGTGCGCTGGAGCTTTGGACAATGGAGCCGGGCTTTCAGGAGCGGTTCATGGCCGCGCCGGAGAAAACGCTCTCGGAGAGCGGCCTTTCCATAGATGTGCTCTCAGTGAAAATCCTCGCCGATTACGAGACCGCGCTGGCATATCGAGACTGCCCGCCGGAGGAGCTGCCGCGCGTGGCGAGACGCTATCGGGGATTCCTGCGGGAAAAACTGGCGGAGCGTGACCGCATGGCGAGGGAACTCTGCGTGCCGAAGCATCCGTCATTCCGTGCATGGCGTAATCGACAGAGGGGGCGCTGCTGGGCGGAGCTGGGGCAAAAGAATGCCTCGCTTATTCATGTGCCGATGACATTCGAGCTGGATCTTGGCTGCTCCGTGGGATGCCCCTTCTGCGGCGTAATGGCGGGGCGGCTCCAAAAGGTCTGCCGATACGACGAGGACGCCGCGCTTTGGCAGGGCATTCTCTCGTTCGTGAGCGAGCTCATCGGCGACGCGGCGGGGCAGGCCACCTGCTATTATGCCACCGAGCCGCTCGATAATCCCGATTACGAAAAATTCACCGATGACTTTTTCAATATTTTTGGCATCGTGCCCCAGCTCACCACGGCGGTGTCAATGCGAAAGCCGGAGCGCACCCGCGCATATCTGATGGACGCGCTCAAAAAATATCGGCGTGTCCATCGCTTCTCTGTGCTGAGCCTTGACATACTGCACAAGATTTTCGAGACATTCTCGATGGAGGAACTGCTCTGTGTCGAGCTGCTGCCCCAGTTCGTCGAGGCACCACAAAATCGCTTTGCCAAGGCGGGGCGGGCAAGGGAAAATTGCAATCTCGGCGTGGAGGACAAGGACGGCAACACCATAGCGTGTATCAGCGGCTTCGTTGTGAACATGGCGGAACGGTCCATACGGCTCATCACGCCATGCGGCGCGTCGGAAGCTCACCCCACGGGGGAGATAATCATAGCCAAGGAATACTTCGAGAACCTCGATGACTTTAAGGGCGTTCTCGTCTCCATGATTGACCGCTATATGATTGAGAATTTTTCAAAGGAAGAGCCGCTTTTCCTGCGTCCCGGCATCATCTTTGAAAGAGCGGAGAAGGGCATCGAGTTCTTCGGCGCGAAGGACATGCGGCTGAAATTCATCGGCGAGGATGACCTTTCGCCGGCGCTTTATTGCGCCGTGCTGGAGAAGCTTCGGGCGGGCGGCAAAAGCGCCTACGACATTGCGACGGAGCTGATGACGGAACGGGACGAGTTCCCTGCAAATGTCTTTTTTATCCTGAGGAAATTCGAGCAGGCGGGGCTGCTGCTTGAGCCGTATGAAGCGGCAATGAATCAAGCCTAAATAAATATTTTTATCTTTTGCAGGAAAATTGTCTTCAAATGTCGAAATATACTGTGTTAATATGATTTGATGAACAGTTGATAAACGAGTTCCTAATGGGGGATGGTCATGCGGGAAAAAACAGCGATAAAACCGAATGAAAAGGTTGATGTCTGTTTTGTTTCCATGCCTTTTTCGGATTTGACCCTGCCTTCCATGGCGCTGTCTCTTTTGAAATCATGTTTGACCGAGGCGGGGATTTCATCTTGCGTTCAGTATGAGCATCTCTACTATGTAAAGAAGTGCGGCGTCAACATATACCAAAAGGTGATGATGGCACGCAACGACACTCTGTCCGGGGAGGTTTTGTTCAGCCGAGCCGCGCATGGCTCTGCGCTGAAGCCTTTGGAATCATACATTTCATGGTTGCTGGATTTCCGCCTTCCATTGGGAGGGGCTGCCCCCGAGGATATAGAGCAGGCAAAGGACGGCTGGAGAAGGGTGCTTCCCCGGTGGCAGGAGACCGCTGAAGAATTTATCGAGGAAGCCGCCCGGCGTATTCTCGCGCACAGTCCAAAAATCGTGGCCTTTGCCTCTATGTTCCAACAGACGAATGCGAATATCGCTGTTGCGCGGCGACTAAAAAAGGAAAAAAATCCCCCGATTATTTTGGTCGGCGGCGCGAACTGCATGGGAGACCTCGGAGCGGCGCTCATCGAATACATTGAGGCGTATGACTACGCTTTCATAGGTGAGGCCGACGAGATATTTGCAGAGGTGTGCAAAAGGCTCCTCGCTGATGGGGAAATCCCGCCTGATGAGCTGCCATACGGTGTCCTTTCGCGCAAATCGGCAAGACCTGAGAATGTCATGCACCGTGTTACAAGGGAAATGGAGAATCTTCCGATTCCTGATTTTACGGATTATTTTGATACCGTCAAAAAACTTTTTCCAAATCTTGCGCAAAAAAATCTCATGGTTGAGGGCTCACGGGGCTGCTGGTGGGGCAAAAACAAACCCTGCACTTTCTGCGGGCTGAACGGCCCCGCGAGAAATTACAGGGAAAAGACAACAATGCGTCTGGCAGATGAGATAGAGGCGCAGGAGAAAAAACATCCTGAGTCGCGTATCTGCGTGTTTGCTGACAGTATTCTTAGCCGCAAGCAGATGAAGGAGCTTCCCGCGGAGATTAACAGGCGCAGCCTGAGGCTGCGATTTTTTTCCGAGATCAAGGCAAATCTCACTGAGGAAGATATACGGTCTTTGGCAGGGTGCGGGTTTGCTCAGGTGCAGCCCGGGATTGAAAGCCTTCAGGACGATATCCTGAGGATAATGAACAAGGGATGCAGGGCAATAAAGCAGATTGAGACGCTGAAAAACTGCCGCGCATACAAAATCACGGTTTCATGGAATATCTTGGGCGGCTTTCCCGGGGAGAAGGAAGAATATTACGCAGAGATGGCGGAGCTTTTGCCGAAGCTTCTGCATCTTCCCGCGCCGAATCAATTCATCCATATAGTCTATCAGAGGTACGGGGAGTACACGGAAAATCCCGAAAAATACGGGCTTGATTTGCGCCCGGCAAGAGTCTACGACTTCGTTTTTGCGGGCAGCGAATTTATCCGAAGGTCGGCGTATGTTTTCGAGCCTAAGAATGAAGATGCGCTTCCGATGCTTTGGGATATATCGCGGAAGGGCGCGAGCTGGCGCAGGGTAAGTGAGATTGCCGATAAATGGAAAGCAGAGCGGGCGAATCCTCAGCGTCTTGATATGGATGACAGAGGGGAAAACATAGAAATCTATGATATGCGAATGATTGCCCGCCATATTGCATATAATCTTGAGGGATTGAGGGCGGATATATACCGAATATGCAGAACGGTGCGGACGGAAGAATATATTCTTGAAGCGCTTGGAGGAAAATACGCCGGGGAAGAAATCAAGGCATCATTGGCATGGCTGACGGAAGAAAACCTTATTGTGCATATAAAGAATGAATATCTGGCTCTGGCTGTCGATGTGAACGCGGGGCGCGGAAGGAAAATAAATAATGGCTGATCCGAGGATAAAAAATATTCTTGCGCCTGTTACGGCGGATGAAGCATATATGCACGAGGTGGCGGAAGCGAAGCGTGCGCTGGAGCTTTGGACGATGGAGCCCGGCTGGAAGGAAAAATTTCTTGCGGCGCCCGAGGAGACATTGAAGGCGGAGGGGCTTTCCGTAGACGTGCTCTCGGTCAAAATACTCTGCGTGCATGAGACTGCCGTGGAATATAATAATCGTCCTTTGGCGGATTGGCCAAGCGCGGCTCTGAGATATAAGGCTTTCATGCGTGAGAAGCTCAATGAGCGGGAACGGCTGGCAAAGGAATACTGCGCGCCGGTCGACGAGGCTTTCCGCGAATGGCGGAAAAGGCAGCTCAACCGCTGCTGGATTGAGCTGGGGGCGAGAAATAATTCAATAATACACGTTCCCATGACATATGAGCTGGATCTTGGCTGCTCCGTGGGCTGCCCCTTCTGCGGGGTCATGGCTCCGAGGCTTTCAAAGGTTTGCAGGTATGACGAGGAAAACGCGAGGCTATGGAAGGATATTCTTTCATTTGCCAAGAAAAGAATCGGAGATGCGGCAGGATGGGGCACCTGCTACTACGCTACTGAGCCGCTCGACAATCCCGACTATGAAAAATTTACCGACGCCTTTTTTGAGGTGTTCGGCGTCGTGCC
>JAFTAB010000036.1 GCA_017458745.1 Schwartzia sp. (in: firmicutes)
GAGCATTTCGCTCGGGCTTTTTTTATTCGCTTTTTTCGAGGATTTTTGCTATACTGTTATGAGCTTTATTTGAGAGAGGGAGTTTTTCCGATGCGCAAGAGACGCGGCACGCAGACGCGCGATTACAGACTGGTTTTTTATTGATAAACTCTGAGCATTTCGCTCGGAGTTTTTTTATTTGCCATGCACGGCGGTTAAAAATATTTCTGTGCTTTGCAGGATTTTTGGGGATTTTGGCGAATGATTTTAAACAAGTATAGAATTTTTTGGTTTGCGTAAAATCTATTTTTTGATAAATTTTTATTCGATGACAACTGACGCTTATCTTCTGCTTTTTAAGCGGAGATAAGGTTCCCATAAGGGCAATGAATAAATTTGATTTAGAATCTTGGGCGGGGCATAGAGTCGGTCAATATCATTGACGTGGGCGAGCCGAGTTTTCGCTATGTCAATGAGCATCTTGCCACCGCGGAGATGCTGAAAAAATTCAATGTGATATGTTGTGAGGAAAATCATGACCAACGAAAAATATGAGCAGGATATTGGCGGCATAATCCGCGATATTATTTCCTACGGCGGATCCACGTTTGCCGCGCTGGTTGCTGCTTCCATCTACACGATGACCGACGAATATTTTATCGGTAATTATGTCGGCAGGGACGGCCTCGGAGCGATGGCGCTGGTATTCCCAGTGACGCTGATTTTCACGGCGCTTGGGACGCTGGTGGAAATCGGGGGAAGCGCGGTCGTTTCCGAGATGATTGGCAAGGGGCGGCGAGCCGAGGCGGAGGCGGTCATCCGTGGGAATTATCTCTATGTCGGCGTTTTTGCCGTTGTCATCGCGGTTGCGGGGAATTTTTTAGCGAAGCCATTGCTGCAATCCCTTTCGGATAGTCCCGATGAGTGGCACATAGTAGGATACGCGGTATCGTACTTGAAGATTATACTATGGGGGATGCCGTTCCTGCTGGCCGGGGTGCTGACCCAGGGATTCATGCGGTGCATCGAGAAACCGCGCCATGTCCTCTATTTGATTTTCACTACCTCAATGACCAACGTGGTATTGGATGCCCTGATGATGGCCGTTTTTGGCATGGGCATGGAGGGCGCGGCGCTGGCGACGTTTATATCGCAGGTGCTAGGCGCGGCGATTTCATTTTGGTATTTCTCGTTTTCTGGGCAGAGGCTCGGGAGCCCGAGAAAATTGTGCAGTCCCTTGGTGATGTGGAAGGAAGTCAAGATAGGCGGTGGCTTCGCCCTGGCCGAGATCATGATGTTTTTCACCGAGTTTTTGCAGAACGGGGTAATTCTTCATTATGATGCGCCTCAGCTTTTGGCGGCGGCGTCCATCTCCAATGTCATATTGAGTTTCGCTTATTTGCCGCTCTCGGGGCTCGACACGGGGACGCAGCCGCTCGTGAGCCGCCTTTTCGCGGAGGGGAGATTGCGGAAATGCCTGCGTGTGATGCGGTTCAGCTTTTTTCTTACGATGCTGCTGACCTGCGCCGTGTACCTCGCTTTGATGGTTTTCACATGGGAGCTTACGTCATTTTTCTTGCCGGAGAATGAGACGGCGACGGAGGAAATGATTTTGTTTTTGAGATACAGCTTTTTGCTTCAGCCGTGCGTCGGGCTGTCCACATGGGCGTGCGGTGTAATGGCCGCGCTGGAGGACGAGTGGCGCAACGTGGTCATCAATCTGGTGCCTGTCGTCGTGCAGGTGCCTTGCATATATCTTCTTCCGACGTTCCTGCCCATCGAGGCCATCGCGCTCAATTACTCAATATCTGATTTTGGTCTTGCGCTGGTGGGAGTCATCCTGCTGGTCCCATTCCTGAGAATGCACGGCATATCACTTTCGGGGATTTTCAAGGATAGGGCGTGAGGGCTCTGCGGCAGGGGATTAAAAATCATATAGTATAGAGCAAGGTTGATTTTTTCGATATGTGCTGATGAGTCTGCCGCTTCTGTGGTTCCTCAAACTGCCGGCGGGAATTGAAACATTTTTAGGAAAATGAGAATGATAGCTCAGGGGGAATACGACATGGAAATAGTGAAGGAACGAGTCGGCGACAGAATGACATTTCATATTTCGGGCAAGCTTGACACGATGACGGCGCCCGAGCTGAATAAGGCGTTGGAGGGGGAGCTGGACGGCGTCACGGAGCTCGTCATGGATTTGGCGGAGCTGGAGTACATCTCCTCTTTCGGGCTTCGATCATTCATGCGTTTTGAAAAAAGCATGGCTCGGAAGGGCGGCACGATGCAGATTATCCATCCGCAGGAGCGGGTCATGGAGGTCTTTGATATGACGGGGCTGGCTGATTTGTTTGAGATTCATAGGGACGATGTGCCGGTCTATTATCCCGTGCGCCCCATCCAGCGGTGGATGTTCGATACGCAGCTTTCTCACGCGAGATCCACTATGCTGAATATAGGCGGCCTTTTTCGGCTGGACGATCGATTTGACCTCGATAAATTCATGGCGGCTGTCATAGAGACATTGAAAGCGTATGATGTATTCGGGACGCGATTTCTTTTTCATCCCCAGACAAAGGAGCTGTGCCAGACATTTACTTCGGAGCGCGAGCCGATAACCATTGAGGAGCTTTCCGATGCGGACATAGAGATAGAACGTCATCGCCTGAAACAGCCATATCAGCTTATCAACAAGCCGATGTATAGGATAAGACTTTTTCGCACGCCATCGGCAAATTATTTTTTCATGGAGTTCCATCATGTGATGATGGACGGCATGTCCGCGACGATACTTTTCACGCGCGAGCTGGGGCTGGCGTATCAGGGACGCCCCGTTAGGCCGCGCAAGGGCAGCAGCTATCGCGAGCTGGTTGAGGAGGAGAGCGC
>JAFTAB010000227.1 GCA_017458745.1 Schwartzia sp. (in: firmicutes)
CGCGAAGGATCCATTTGGCTCGGCGTCGCTGTCCTTGTGCGTGCGCATCGGCAACAATAGCTACGAGTATGGCAATCTCGAGCAGATAAAAACGATGAAGATCGGCGTGCTGAAAAATTCCTCAATGGAGTCATTCGCTGAAAAATGGGCGGCGGAGCGCGGCATCGAAATATATCACGCGTATAGCTCGGTTGAGACGCTTTATGACGCATTGCAGAACGGTGAGATAGATGCCATTGTCAGCGGATTAGCCCTGATGAGGTATACGCGCGTCATCGACCATTTCGTGTCGGAGTCATACTACCCTACATTCCGCAAGGACGACTACAATCTGAAGTCGATCTTCGACGCGGCAAAGGACAGGCTCATGCTGGAGGAGCCGATGGTGGAGCCGATGCTGCGCTCAAAGTATGCGAGGCAGGAGGAGGGCAATGGCATCGCGCTCTCAGCGGATGAGAAGGAGTACCTCGGGCGGCACTCGGAAATACGTGTCGCGGTGGTGGGGAACAATATGCCGTACTATGGTGTCCGCGACGGCGAGGAGACAGGCTTTATCTCCAAATTTTACAGTGATATCGGAAAGGCCTTGAAAATTGATTTCGTTTACAAGCCGTACCGCTCTTATCAGGCAGCTTTGGATGCCGTGAAGAGCGGGGACGCGGACATAATCGGCATCGCGAATATGGATGCCGTCATGGCGACTGAGCTCGATCTCATCCTGACAGCGCCATACAGCTCGCAGAGCATTGTGGCGGTGACGGACAAGGGCAGGGGGGAACTGAGGCGTGTCGCGGTGACGAGCGACGACAACGTGATGATGCGTCGTCTTTTGGCCGACAACCCGACAATCGAGAGCTTCGAGGTATTCGACAATTTGGAGAAGTGCCATGAGGCTCTCCATGAGGACGAGGTCGACGGGATAGTTTGCTGCTTTGACATGGGGGCGTGGCTCATCAACAACCATCGCGGCTCAAAATGGACGATAATAAGTCTGTCGAAGCCGAACTGGGTGCTTTGCGGGGCAGTGAACCAGCGCGACGAGATGCTCGCCTCTGTCATCTCAAAAGCGGTCGTCGACTCGCGGATTGACATTTCCAACGCGATAGCGGAGACATTGCCGACGCGCAACTCGCTGATGATGCTGATAGAGAATATGCCGGTCATATGGCTTGTCGCGATATTCATCATAATTTTGGCAATCATATCGGCAATATTCGGGCTTGTCTACTATTCGCGCCTCCAGCGCAACAAAGTGGAAGTCGCCATGGCCGAGGCGGAGCTCATGGCGGCGGAGCAGGCGAAAAAGGCGGAGGCCGATTTCCTGTCCAACATGAGCCACGACATGAGGACGCCGCTAAACGGCATACTTGGTTTCACGGAGCTGGCCCTGCGCGATCATGACCCCGTCCATCGCGACGAGTATCTTCAAAAGATACAGCTCTCCAGCCACCTCATGCGCGACATCGTGAACGACGTGCTCGACCTCTCGAAGATAGAGAGCGGCAGGATGGATCTGCACCCCGTCGCGACGGATCTGGGGCGTCACTGCGAGAACATCACGGCGTCCGTGCAGCTCCTCGCGATGAGAAAGAGCATACACTTTGACAGCCTGCTTGATGATGTCAAGGGCGTATGGGTGATGATAGACAACGTGAGATTTCAGCAGGTCGCGCTCAACCTGCTCTCAAATGCGGTGAAGTACACGCCGAACTCCGGGCGGGTGAGATTCGAGGCGGAGGCGACGATAGAGGATGGCATATGCCATTTGCGCATTGCCGTGTCGGACAACGGCATCGGAATGAGCGAGGATTTTCAAAAGCACATGTTCGAGCCGTTCTCTCAGGAAGTGCAGTCCGGCACGGAGAAGGTGACCGGCACCGGCCTTGGCCTTGCCATCGTGAAGCGCATCGTCGATCTCATGGATGGCAAGATAGAGGTGAGAAGCCATCTAGGCGAGGGAACGACATTCATAGTGACGATGGCCGCGCCGATAACCGAGCCGGTCGATGACGCTTTGCCGGATGAGGGCGCGACTCCGGGAATCGACGGCATGAGATTCCTCCTATGCGAGGACAACGACATCAATGCCGAGATTGCGACGCTGCTGCTTGAGGGAATGGGGGCGAAGGAGATCGACCGCGCTGAGAACGGGAAAATAGGTCTTGAGAAATTCGCCGACAGCGGCATAGGCTATTATGATGTGATACTGATGGATTTGAGGATGCCGGTGATGAACGGCATCGAGGCGACGAAGGCGATTCGCGCGCTTGACCGCGATGACGCGAGGACTATCCCCATAATCGCCATGACAGCCGACGCGTACGCTGACGACGTGGAGCATTGCAAGGCGGCGGGGATGAACGATCACCTGTCAAAGCCGATAGATGTGACGCAAATGCGGATATGCCTTGCGAGGCATTACAAGGGCTAGAAAAATGAGACTGGATTCAGTGGAAGTTTTAGACTCACACAGAATCCAGTTTCTTTTTTTATAAGGAATAAAAAAAGAACAGATTTGTTCCCGATGGGTACAAATCTGTTCCGTAAGCTAATCATATATTATAGACTTTCGCGTGGCTCGTGATCCTGATACATTCCGCGGCGCACCTGCGTGTCGCTGCCGCCCTCCTGCTCGTACATTCCGCGGCGCACATCGTAACGCCACTCGCGATTCTCGCCTTTGTTGTGATGATTGTCGCGAGCCTCGTGACGCTCCTCACGATGCTCGTCGCGGTGCTCATCTTTGTGTTCCTCGCGGTGCTCGTCTCTGTGCTCATCACGGTGTTCATCTTTATGCTCGTCTCTGTGCTCGTCGCGATGCTCGTTTCTGTGCTCATCGCGGTGCGCGTCGCGCTCGTCATCGTGATGTTCGTACATCCCACGGCGAACCTGCGTGTCGCTGCCGCCCTCCTGTTCGTACATCCCGCGGCGCACATCGTACCGTTCACCCTCGCGGGAGAATGTGGCCTGACTGCCATCCGCGGCTTGCGCTACCGTGCCAAGGGCGGAGCCCCCCACAATCGCTGCGCCCAGCAGAGCGCCCATGATGCCTTTGAC
>JAFTAB010000037.1 GCA_017458745.1 Schwartzia sp. (in: firmicutes)
ATTACTGATTTTATTAAACCATTACAACGATTACAATGAAAAATGATGAAAATATGTACCCGGGTGCAAAAATTTTTCAAGGTGCACTTGTCAACAAAAATTGGACACAAAAAATATAAAAATCAGACATAAAAGTACCCCCTCTGTGTCCAATTTTAGTTTACCATTTCACCCAACGATAGCTTTCTGAAATGCACCCATTTTCAAAAATGTAAAAGTTGGGCTTGTATCAAAATTATCGTCCTGTCGAAAAAGCCTTGTCATCTTGGCAGGAATTTTATACAATATATGGAATGTGATATGGAAAGGGAGAAAACGATGGACTATGTTGACGCTATTAACAAGGCAGGGATTGAGTGCCTGATGCTTGAGTCCGAGAAGAACAGCTCGATTTTTCGCGCGAGCTTCGGGCACACTGTCAAGAAGGTCGGCAAGCAGTACAAGGAGGCTGTCGCCAATCTGATAGCCCTTTATCGGGAGAGCGGCCTGACAAAGGATGAGCTGCGCGACGCGGTTGACGAGAATGGTCATCCCGTGTTGGCGTATGGCGTTATAGAGACGATAAACCGCTGGGAAGACGATTATTGATGATTTGATTTAGGGGTGCGATTTTTAATTGAGCAATTTACGCGATATTTCGGTTTACAACACGATGACAAGGCGGAAGGAGAAGTTTGCTCCGCTGGAGGAGGGCAAGGTCGGCATCTATGTCTGCGGCGTGACGCCTTACAATGAGCCGCATATCGGAAATGCGCGTCCCTTCGTGACGTGGGATGCGATTCGCCGATTTTTTTCAAGCTGCGGTTATGAGGTGCGCTATATACAGAATTTCACCGATGTCGATGACAAGATTATCCGCACGTCGCACGAGCAGAAGATAACGTGGAAGGAAGTTGCCGACAAATATATTGACGCGTATTTCAAGGCGATGGACGCGCTCAATGTCCGCCGCGCCGACGCGTATCCCCGCGTGTCGGACACCATGCCGGAGATTATCGAGATGGTGGAGGGGCTGATTGAGAAGGGGTACGCGTATGAGATGGATGGCGACGTGTGCTACAGTGTCGAGAAATTCGGCGGCTACGGCAAGCTGAGCGGCAGGAGCCTCGACGACATGATGGCCGGCGCGCGCGTCGAGGTCGATGAGAGAAAGCGCAATCCGATGGACTTTGTGCTGTGGAAAGCGGCGAAGCCGGGGGAGCCTTCATGGGACAGCCCGTGGGGGAAGGGGCGCCCCGGCTGGCACATAGAGTGCTCGGCGATGTCGCTTAAATATCTTGGCAGGACTTTTGATTTTCATGGCGGGGGGAGCGACCTGATTTTCCCGCACCATGAAAATGAGATTGCGCAGTCGCAGGCATATTGCGGCGATGAGAACTGCTTCGCGCGTTACTGGGTACACAACGGATTCATCACGATCGACGAGCAGAAGATGAGCAAGTCGCTGCACAATTTCCTCACGGTGGCGGAGATACTTGAGAAGTATCCCGGCGAGGTCGTGCGCTTTTTTATATTGCAGACTCACTACAGGAGCCCTCTTGATTTCAGCGACGAGCGACTGAAGGATGCAGCGGCGGGGCTGTCGCGCCTAAAGACGGCGAGCGACAACGCCGAGGAGCTGCTGAAACGTGATGGCGGCGCCGACACCGCAGTGGCGCTCAAAAAATCGGCGGGCGAGGCAAAGGAGAAATTCTTTGAGGCGATGGCGGATGATTTTAACACGGCCCTCGCGATAAGCTACCTGTTTGCCGTGGCAAAGGAGATAAACGTCTACTATAACGACGTGGTGAATCATGGAACCCCGTTTGACAAGGAAAATCTTTCGTCGGCCAAGGCGGATTTTGACGAAATGGCCGGCATAATAGGCATACTGGAGAGCAAAGACGAGGCCGCGTCATCGGACGAGGACGCGAAAATCGATGCGCTGGTGGAGGAGCGTCTCGCCGCACGAAAGGCAAAGAACTGGGCGCGGGCGGATGAGATACGCGACATGCTGAAGGCGCAGGGCATTATAATAGAGGATTCCGCCAGCGGCTCTCGATGGAAACGCGCATGAAGCGGAACGGGCAGAAATACAGGCTGCTGAGAAAGCGCGAGGCGTCGGTATTCGGCTTTGATGATAATGGCGATATTGTTGAGAGGTACGATGGAATCGACGCGGGGAAGGCGTCGCCTCTGGTCACCGCGTATATCGGGGACGCTTATTATCACCTCTTTGTCAGGAAGAGGATGCTCTCGTATGAGCAGAGCCGAGTGGAGATATTGCACGGCTTCTGCGCGAGGATTGTTTCTGCGCCATGGCAGGCGAGGGCTTATGAGAGGATAGAGGGCTCGCTCACCGATGAGGAGCGGGACTTGTTCAGGCGCGGGCGCAACGCTCACAGCCACGCGCCGAGGGCCGCGACATTCAAGGAGTATCACATGAGCACGGGGTTTGAGTCGGTGCTCGGCACTCTTTATCTCACGGGCAGGCTCCAAAGGCTGGATGAGATATGCGAGGCATCGTTTCAGGCAGTCGTGCATGACATGATGAGCGAAGAAAAGTGAAGTGAAATAATCATGATAAATGTAAAATTATTGTCTTTTACACCGAATCCTGAGCGCGTCGTGGCAATGGCGGCGCGCCTTTGTTATTCGTCGTCGGGCGCGGCGGAGCTGAATGAGAAGATGACGGACGAGAAGGTGGAGGCCTTTGTCCAAAAGCTGGTGGAGATGGGGCATGAGTCTCCCGTCGAGCACGTTTCTTTCACGTTCGCCGTGGAGGGGATATCGCGCGTGCTGACGCATCAGCTCGTTCGCCATCGCATCGCGTCGTACTCGCAGCAGTCGCAGAGATACGTCGCGGCTCATGACTTCGAGTATGTCGTGCCGCCGACAATCGAGGCGATACCCGAGGCGAAGGAAAAATTTGACGCGCTGATGAAAGAGGTGCGCGGGGCATACGATGAGCTCACGCGGCTGGGCGTCCCGAAAGAGGACGCACGCTATGTGCTGGCGAACGCGACCGAGACGAAAATCGTGGTCACGATGAACGTGCGCTCGCTGCGCCACTTTTTCAATCTGCGTTGCTGCAACAGGGCGCAGTGGGAGATACGCGACATGGCGTACAAGATGCTGGCCGAGGTGAAAAAGGTCGCGCCTTTGCTTTTCAGGAATGCAGGGGCATCGTGCGTCGCCACGGGGCGATGCCCGGAGGGCAAAATGACCTGCGGCAAATTTGATGAAATGATAAAAATGAGAGAGCAATAAAAATATGGAGCAAAAAAGGAAAGAAAAAGCTTCTTCAAAAAAGTCAACCGAAAAAAGGCCGGCGCCGCGGCGCGAGCATGAAAAAACCGAGCTGCCCGAGGATATAATTGTCGGGCGCAACGCCGTGACGGAGGCTCTGAAGAGCAGTCGAGGGCTCAATAAAATCCTCGTCGCGTCGGGTGAGCATCATGGCTCGCTTCGTGAGATTATAGCTCTCGCGAGGGAGAATGGCGTCGTCTGCGAGAGCGTGCCCGGCGAGCGAATTGAGCGGATAGCGGCGGGGCATCGTCATCAGGGCGTGGCGGCGTACTGCTCGCCCGTCCCCTACGCGGAGCTGTCCGACATAGTCGGAGGCGCGCGCGGGAAGGGGAGAGAGCCGTTCCTTGTGCTGCTCGATGAGCTGGAGGATCCGCACAATCTGGGCGCTATTCTGAGGACCGCTGACGCGGCGGGAGTCGACGGAGTCATAATCCCAAAGAGGAGGAGCTGTCCTCTGTCGGCGACAGTGGCCAAGACATCGGCGGGCGCGGTGGAGTATGTGCCCGTTGCCCGCGTCGGCAATATAGCCGGAACGCTGAAAAAGCTAAAGGAAGATGGATTCTGGGTCATAGGCGCCGACATGGAGGGCGACAGGGATTATCATGAGGCTGACTTCAGGGGGGCGATTGTGCTCGTCGTCGGCGGCGAGGGTCACGGCATATCTCTGCTGACCAAAAAGAATTGCGATTTCCTTGTGAGAATTCCCATGATTGGTCATATCAATTCTCTGAATGCTTCGGTCGCCGGCGCGATTCTTATGTATGAGGCAATGAGGCAGCGCGGACGATGATTTCGGTGGGGGTGGCATTGTGGCAAAGCGCGAGCATTATATAATTGACGGGTACAATGTCATCCATTCGTGGCCCGAGCTCGACGAGGCGGCGAGGCATGAGCTGGCGGAGGCGCGAGACAAGCTAATAAATATAATGGCCGAGTATGGAGCGTATCAAAAGTATGATGTGACGATCGTGTTTGACGCGCTTTTCACGAGCGACGAGATGCACGACGAGAAGCGCGGGGAGCATCTGGATGTCGTCTATACCTCTGAGGGCGAGACGGCCGACAGCTTCATAGAGAGGCTCGCGTATGAGCTGGCTAAAAAGGGGCTGGAGGTACACGTCGTGACGTCGGACGGCGCGGAGCAGTCCGTGGTGCTCGGGGCGGGCGCGTACCGCCTGCCGTCGCGTGAGCTGCTGCGTGAGGTGAGGCGCGTGAAAAAGCAAATCAAAAATGAATATTTAGTCGCTCCTAAAAATTTCGTCACCCGCGTGTCGGTGTCTGACCGCATAGACAGCGACACGGCGGCGCGTCTCGATGCCATGCGCAAGCATGAAATTTAGATAATGTGGGCTAGGAATCCCTTGACGCATGGGGATTCCTAATGTATAATCACTTATAAGATCATGGCCTGCGTGGGTTACTTTCTTGCGGGTCTGAGGAGATGATGGGATGGACTTTGAAGCGAGCACGAACGCGGAGGCGTTCGTGAGCGAGGAAAGCAGCTTTGACGGCTTGACCGACGAGGAGATTGTTTTTGCCATCAAAGATGACGATGACCATGCTGCTCAAAATTATCTCATAAATAAATATCGAAATTTTGTAAGGGCGAAGGCGCGCACATATTTTTTGATAGGCGCCGACCGCGAGGACATAATTCAGGAGGGCATGATAGGCCTCTACAAGGCGATAAGGGATTTCAGAAATGACAAGCTCTCGTCATTCAGGGCGTTTGCCGAGCTGTGCGTGACGCGCCAGATAATCACGGCGATAAAGACGGCCACCCGCCAAAAGCACATCCCCCTCAATTCCTATGTGTCCCTCAACAAGCCGATTTATGACGAGGACTCGGACAGGACTCTTCTCGATGTGCTGTCGGGGGCGCGGGTCTCCGACCCCGAGGATTTGGTCATCAGCCGCGAGGAATTTATGGGCATAGAGGAGCGGCTGGAGAATATACTGAGCGATCTCGAGTGGAAAGTGTTGATGGCCTATCTTGACGGCAAATCATATCAGGAGATTGCCAAGGAACTTAATCGTCATGTGAAATCTATTGACAATGCCCTTCAGCGGGTCAAGAGAAAGCTTGAGAAATACATGGAGAGCCGAGGCAACGACATAGACATCACGACTATTTATCGCGGGCTCACGTCGCTGAACAAAAAATTGAGCGACATCGAGTAGATATGAATGAATATCGTTAAAGCATCGAGTCATAATGGCTCGGTGCTTTTGTTTGTTGTCATTAGCAAAAGGTCACGGCATGAAAATAAATGTGGAAAAAAACAGAATTTTAGTGTATAGTTACATGGATATTTCTCTATGATTATTGTGTTGATAAGATGAAATGCAAAGGATGAGATAATGGAGTTTAAAGAAGAACCTCTGAGCAGGGTTCACTCTATGACGGAGGGCGGGATACTCGCGGCCGCCACGGTCGTGATGGCGATGATCGGAATATATGTGCCGATTATCGGGATGCTGGCCATTCTTCTTTGGCCGCTGCCTGTCATCGTGCTCGTCGTGCGCCATGGAGTGAGATGGGGCGTGATGGCGGTGGTGGTCGCGTCGCTCATCACGGCGATGATCGTGGAGCCGGCGACGGCTCTCAGGCTGGCCATCGCTTTCGGCCCCGTCGGCATCATGCTGGGGCTGGGGTACAGGCTGCAATGGTCGGGCGTGAAGATCGTGGTCGCGTGCATGGCGGTGTCGATGCTCGCGAAGATAGCGGGGCTCATGCTCGTATTCCTGCTGACAGGCATTGAGCCTTTTGGCAACCAATTCACCATGATGGAGGAGTCGTTCGCGCAGACGGCTGATATGTATCGCGCGATGGGGGTCAATGAGACGCAGATCGCCGTGATAAGGCAAAATTTCATCGAGAACATGGCGATAGTGAAGCTCCTCTTGCCGCTCATTGTGATGCTGATGGGGCTTCTCGACACCTTCCTGAATTATATCGTCGGGGGCAAGATATTGAAGCGTCTCGGCGAGAGCGTGCCGGTTTTCCCGGCCTTCACCGAGTGGCGCCTGCCGTCGGCTTTCCTGTTTGCCTATGCCTTTTCGATTATTGGCTTGTACTGGGGCAAGACTCGTGAGATTGAGATGCTGTTCCAGATTTCCATGAATGTCAATATGGCCTGCACGATAGCCGGCATAGTCGAGGGCGTGTCGCTGTATCGGTATGCCGTGCGGTATCATAATTGGTCGAGCATAGTGAGCGGCATCGTATTGGTGCTGATATTCTTTGGGGGAATCCTGCTCAATATTTTGGCGCTCGTCGGTCTTCTTGACACATATTTTGATTACCGGGCGAGATATTTTAAGAAAAAGACGGCATGATTATCTTTCTTTCATGAAATGGGGTGGGGAATTTTGCCTCGAAATTTTTCCGCATGGCTTGACAGCTGCATTTTCCTTGCAGTTTTTTTGGTGCTCGTCATAGTTATTGCCTCGTACAATCTTTACATGGGGGCGATAGGGCTCGTCACGTTTCTCGCGCTGGCGCTTTTTGCCCGCGAGCGTTGCCGGGACAGGCACGAGAAATTCACCGAGTATTGCCAGAATATAGTCAGCAATGTAAACGTGGTATCGAATTACGCTATAGAGAATTTGCCTCAGGCTGTGATAATAGTCTCACTTGATGATCAGGGAGTAGGACGTGTCGAGTGGTCGAACAGCGCGCTCACGGAATACACGGGCGGCGTACAGGAGATGGGGACGCCCATCGCTGATTTTTGGCCGAGGATGATTTTGAAGCCTGTCTGGGGAATGTCGGGTGAATATGTATTCACCAATGGCAGCGGCGATGAGGAAAGGCATTATCGCGCGGTCTACAGGCCGATTGCCGTGGACGGGGATCCCAATGGCTTCATGGCTTTCTACGTCGCGGATGTCTCGGACTATGAGAACCTGCGGAGCGACTTTCATGACAGCCGCATCGCGCTTTTGTATATCCAGATTGACAATTACGATGAGGTGCTCTCGGGGTTGGCGGAGGCCGAGCGGACGGCCCTGCTCTTCGAGGTCAACCATATGCTGGATAACTGGATGAATGAGATCGGGGGCTTCGTCAGGAAAGTCAATGACGATATGTACCTCGGCGTGATGGAGCGTCGCAGCCTAAAAGCCGCGGTCGATAATAAATTTGAGATTATCGACAGAGTGAGGGGGCTTAGAGCCTCAAACAAGCTCCCCGTGACGCTCTCCGTCGGCATCGCCGTGGCGGAGAATCATAGCACTAATGAGCTCGGCACGCTCGCGCAGCGCCAGCTTGACCTTGCCCTTGGCCGAGGCGGGGATCAGGTCGCCGCTCTCATTGACGGCAAGACGCTTTTCTATGGCGGCAAGACGGCGGCAGTGGAAAAGCACACGCGCGTGAAGGCGCGGGTCGTCGCGCATGCGCTTCGTGAGCAGCTTGAAAGCTCTGACGAGGTGTTCGTCATGGGTCACCGGAACGAGGACTTTGATGCCATAGGCGCGGCTCTGGGCGTCGCCAAGATGGCCTGCGCGCTTAATAAGCCCGTCCATGTGGTTTTGAGCCCTTTGAATGAGGGCATCGAGAAGCTGACCAATAAGCTGCTCGATAAGCCGGAATACAAGGGGCTGATAATTCGCGAGTCCGAGATGCCGGCTGTGACATCCGCGGAGCCGCTCCTCGTCATAGTGGACACGCACATACCGCATCTGGTTGCTGTGCCGAGGCTGCTGGAGCGATTCAGGCGCATCGTCGTCATCGATCATCACAGGCGCAGCGAGAGCATAATCGAGAGCCCGCTGCTCTTATATATTGAGCCGTCGTCGTCATCGACGAGCGAGCTCGTGACAGAGCTTTTGATGTATTTCAAGGACAATCTCTCCATGACGCGCATGGAGGCGACCGCGCTCTACGCGGGCATCGTCGTTGACACCAAAAATTTCGCCGTCCAGACGGGCGTGAGGACTTTTGAGGCGGCGGCGTTTCTCAGGCGGGCGGGCGCGGATCCGGTGCTGATAAGGAGCCTTTTCAAGGCCGACTACGAGACTAATGTCGCAATCGCGAAGGCTACTTCGTCGTCGCATTTATACGATGGCGGTCTCATAGTCACGGCTTGCCCTATGATTCCGAATATTCAGGCAATCGCGGCGCAGGCGGCTGACGCGCTTCTGCGTATCGAGGGCGTGAGGATGAGCATAGTAGTGTTTGAGCTTCCGGAGGACACGGTCGGGGTCTCGGCGCGCTCCGTCGGCGAGCTTAATGTGCAGGTCATAATGGAGAAATTCGGGGGCGGAGGCCATCAGAATGTCGCGGGCGCACAGATAAAAGGCGGAAATTTAAGCGAAGTGATGGATGAGATTGTTGCCGCCGCGCAAGAATACATAAGTGAAAATTCGTAAAAAGTTTTTGTGAGGAGAGAAAAAAGATGAAGGTAATTTTGAAGAAGGATGTAAAAAATGTTGGCAAGGCCGACGACGAGGTTGAGGTCGCCGAGGGATACGGGAGGAATTTTCTGATTCCTCGTGGGCTGGCTGTAATAGCCAACGCCCAGAACAAAAATCTGGCAGCCCAGAAAAAAGGCGCGGCCGCGCACCACAAGGCGCAGGCAGCCGACGAGGCGAGGCTGCTCGCGAAGCAGCTTCAGAGCGTCGAGGTGACAATCCACGTGCGCATCGGCGAGGGCGGAAAGCTGTTCGGCTCCGTGACTGGAAAGGATGTCGCGGAGTCATTGAAGCAGAATCAGGGGCTTGAAATAGACAAGAGGAAGATTTCGGTTTCGCCGGAGGTCACGGGCGTCGGCGATTACGAGGCAATCATAAAGGTTCATCCGGAGATTACCAGTACAGTAAAAGTTCACGTTGTGGCGCAGTAAGGATATATAACCTTATGGGCAAATTTTTCGATTTATTTTCAAAGAAAAAATCAAATGATGAAGAGCCGCCTAAAAATTCAAAAGAGGATCTTCTGAATCGTCAGATTGATGCCCTTTATGGCATACTGGCCGAGGTGATGGGCACCGACAAGCTCGTGATAAAGGCGGGGAAAATGGACGCGATGCGTCTGATGCGCTCATCAATTCGCGGTGAGCGCGTTCTTGCGTTGCAGCGCATTGTAATGGAAAATCCCACGATAGAGCATGTGCCGAGCGATGACGAGATACCGGGCATTCTGATGGCTCTCTCCGAGCGCACGGCTGACTTCATGGCGCGCCGCACGATGGAGGACGAGATAGAAAAGCGCATAGCCGAGAAGATGGAGGAAAATCATCAGGACTATGTCAAGGATATAAGGATGCAGATTCTCGATGAGGAAAAAGCTCCCGTGGAGTCGCCGCAGTCGCAGAAGAAACGCGAGCAGCTTGAAAAGCTCAACGGCGTTCATCTCACGCAGTCGGTGATGGAGCTTCTGCGTCCGCAGTCTGTCGATGAGATTGTCGGCCAGTCGCGCGCAGTGCGCTCGCTGCTCGCGAAGCTGTCGTCGCCTTACCCGCAGCATCTGCTGCTCTACGGGCCGCCCGGCATAGGAAAGACCACGGCTGCCCGGCTGGTCCTTGAGGAGGCAAAGAAGAAGGCTGAATCTCCCTTCGCGGAGGACGCGCCTTTTGTCGAGACTGACGGCACCACGCTGAGGTGGGACCCGCGCGACATGACTAATCCTTTGATTGGCTCCGTGCATGACCCCATCTATCAGGGGGCGCGGCATGACCTCGCCGACAGCGGCGTTCCGGAGCCAAAGCCGGGGCTGGTGACCGACGCGCACGGGGGCATCCTTTTCATCGACGAGATAGGCGAGATGGATTTGATGCTTCAGAATAAGCTGCTGAAGGTTCTTGAGGACAAGCGCGCTTATTTTGAGTCGACGTACTATGACCCCACGGATGAGAAAGTGCCTGCCTATATCAGGAAGCTCTTTGACGAGGGAGCGCCCGCGGACTTCGTGCTGATCGGTGCCACCACGCGCGAGGCGAGGGACATCAGCCCCGCGCTTCGCTCCCGCTGCGCGGAGATTTATTTTGAGCCGCTCACGCCGTCTCATATCATGGAGATAGTGACGAATGCCGCCAAAAAGCTCTCCGCCGAGATGGAGGACGGCGTCGCCGAGCTGATAAGCGAGTACACGGTTGAGGGGCGCAAGGCCATAAATATACTTGCCGATGCCTACAGCTTTGCCCTTGAGCGGCGCGAGAGCGACGACGACAGCATAGTAATATGCAAGAATGACATCATTGAGGTGGCTCAGGTGAGCCGCCTTTATCAGTACGTCACGAAAAAAGCCTCCGACAAGCCGGAGATAGGTCATATATTTGGGCTTGGCGTGGCGGGCTATCTCGGCTCCGCGATAGAGATTGAGGCTGTTGCATTCAAGGCGGCGGAGAAGGGCAAGGGCACTGTGAGGTTCAATGACACTGCCGGCAGCATGGCAAAGGACTCGGTTTTTAACGCGGCATCTGTCATGCGCAGATTGACAGGCGAGGAGCTGTCCGACTATGACCTGCATATAAATGTGGTCGGCGGCGGCAATATCGACGGCCCGTCGGCGGGCACGGCGATACTCGCGGCAATCGTTAGCGCGGTGACCGGCAGGAAGATTCGTCAGGATGTCGCCGTGACGGGAGAGATTTCCCTGTACGGCAAGGTGCGCCCCGTCGGGGGCGTCTTCGAGAAGGCGTATGGTGCAAAGCAGGCAGGCATAAAGACGATGATAATCCCGGAGGAAAACAGGAAGGATATACCGCCGGGGCATTTGGGGCTGTCAGTTTACCCGGTGAAGACGGCAGGGGAAGCATTTTCGTATATTTTTGAAGATGGATGGGACGAAGCGGCGATGAAGTCAAAAATTTCAAGCGATGAGCCGCGGCCATCGGAGGACACGGGGGACGAGAAAAATGGCTGAGAGAATGCCTCCCCAGAGCATCGACGCAGAGCAGTCGGTGCTCGGCGCAATGCTAATAGAAAAAAATGTCATATCCGAGGTAGCCGAGATACTGACAGCCGATGATTTTTATCGCGAGTCTCATCGCCTTGTCTTTGACGCAATAGTCTCGCTTTACAGCGAAAATGAGGCGGCTGACTTTGTGACGGTCACCGAGTATCTGAAAAAGACAGGTAATCTTGAGAAGGCCGGCGGCATCGCTTTTGTGTCGTCCCTGCCGAATCTCGTTCCCATCGCGTCGAATGCCGTTTACTATGCTAAAATAGTGCGAGAGAAGTCGCAGCTGCGTGGGCTGATACGCGTGGGGACAGAGATTGTTGGCTCGGCATACGAGGATAATGATGACGTCGATACCCTGATGGACAACGCGGAGAAGCGCTTAGTGTCCGTCAC
>JAFTAB010000228.1 GCA_017458745.1 Schwartzia sp. (in: firmicutes)
AGGTCCTTTCTCTTTTACGACTGATTATACTACTCAATAAGACAAAAAGCAATCGTATGGCTCAATTACTTACGTAAATTCGCCATACTCGCCTTCATCCCCCACCTAAGAGGTGGAGGACTTCTCGCGGGTTAGGTTAAAATAAAATGTGTTTATGAAAAATGCAAACTGCCTGCAAAAAACCGAAAAATCTCTCGTTATGAATTGCCGAAAAAAAAGCACCACAAATTTTCATTGTGATGCTTTTCTTTTTAATAGTATCAGAACTGCACTTTAGGCACCTGATGCGCTGCCTCGTCCGCCTTGAAATAATCCCTGTCGGAGTAGCCGAGCATACCCGCAAAGAACGACGACGGTATGGTATGAATTTTCGTGTTGAAGCTCTGCACCGCCTCGTTGTAGTCACGCCTTGCAACAGCGATGCGGTTCTCCGTGCCCGCAAGCTCGTCCTGCAAGTGCTGGAAATTCGCATTGGATTTCAGCTCGGGGTATGCCTCCGCCACCGCCATCAGTCTGCCGAGTGCCTGGGTCAGCTCGCCGTCGGCTGCCGTCACGTCGCTCACGGTCTTGGCGCTCATCATGTTCGAGCGCGCCTTTGCCACTCCGTTGAACACATCGCTCTCGTGCTTTTCAAACTCCTTGACCGTCGCCACGAGATTAGGTATCAGGTCATTTCGACGCTGGAGCTGATTCTCGACCTGCCCCCATTTGCCTGTCACATTCTCATTCGCGGCGACGAGGGAATTATACGTCGAGATAAAGGCTATGACGACGACCGCGATGACACCGAGCACGATAAGGCCGCCCGTTATGGCAAACCCCTTCTCCGATTTTATTTTTTCCATTAATCATACCTTCTTTCCCAAAATGACATCTCATCAACTATACTCAAATCCGCTATCAAAATCCTCTCGACGCGCCGCCTCCTCCGGACGAGCCTCCGCCGCCGAAAGAACCCCCGCCGCCGAAGGAGCCTCCCCCGCCACTGCCATGACCGCCCACGGCCATGATGCCCGAGCGTATGACAAGATAGACAACGAAAATGCTCGCGGCCGCGATGATGGCATGAACAATCCCGACGAAAATAAATCCATATATCCCGGTCAAGCCTGACACTATGAGCACGAGCTTTGAAAGTTTCGGTTCGCTGAATATGCCAAGCAACAGGTCTATTGCGCCGCACACTGCCGCGAACGCAATCCCTCCGCCAAGAACTTCGTAGTATTCTTCTTCCTCCTCATTCAAACTATCCGAAGCGCGCTCCCCGTCGGCAGGATTGCCGCCATGCACCGGCTCCCGCGCCCCCTCGGCCGTCACCCCGTACTCCGCGCTCACCTCGGAGACGAGCGCATCAAATGTGTTCAAAATACCTTCATCGAATTTATTTTCCTTGAGATACGGCACCAGATAATTGTCCATTATGCTGCCGCACTTGCCGTCATTGAGTCGCCCCTCCAGCCCGTAGCCTACCTCGATGCGCGCCCTCCTGTCCCCGACGGCAATCATCAGCAGAACGCCATTGTTTTTGCTCTTGTCGCCAATGCCGAACTTGCGGAACAGGGCCACGGCATAGTCCTCCACCGCTGCCCCGTCAAGCGAGTCAAGCGTGACCACGCAAATCTGTGCCCCCGTCTTATCGCGAAGTGAT
>JAFTAB010000229.1 GCA_017458745.1 Schwartzia sp. (in: firmicutes)
ATGCAAAAAGAGGATTTTTTGTTTTTGATGTCGAAATATATCCATGCTATATTCTGCATGAAATAAAATTTCTTGCGGAGCGTGAATGATAATCGGATAAATTTAAGATTTACTTTTACTTTTTATCCGATGCTAACGGGCACTAAAACTCCCGCTTTTTAAGCGGGAGTTTTAGCGCCCATAAGGCAATGGGTAAATTCGACTAGATTCAGTGGGAGTCAAAAACTCCCACTGAATAAGTCTCATTTTATGATTTTGCATATATTTGCATCACACTGATGGCCGTCGGGAAGGCAAGGTTCCTTGCGGCGATTCACGGGACAGCGGTCTATGGAGCAGGAGGGGGCTTTGATGGTGTCGCAGGCAATGGAAATCGCTATAGAGCATAATTCGCGGGATACGGCTTATCGGTATCCTGTCGGCGCGGTTGAGGCGGAGAGCCGCGTGTGGCTCTCCGCCCGCATATCGGGATTGAAAAATCCGACGGGTGATGAGAGTAAAAATGGTAAAGTGCCCGACGTGAAGGTGACGCTGCGCATTTGGCAAGAGGGCGCGGGCGAGGTACGCATGCCGATGAAGGTAGTTCGCGACGCGAGGTCAGGCGACGTGTGGGCGGGCGCCACAATCGCCATGCCCGAGTCCGGCTGCCTGATGTGGTATTATTTCGTAGTCTCGGTGAATGGCGTTATGTATTATTACGGCAACAATAATGAGCGACTCGGCGGGCTAGGCGTCATGTCGATGATGCCCCCCGCCTCTTTCCAGATAACCGTGTACGACCGCGGCGCCGACACGCCGTCGTGGTTCAGACGCTCCATCATGTACCAGATATTCCCGGATCGTTTTTGCAGGGTCGGCGAGCATGTACCCGAGAAACGGGGGGCTGTCATTCACGCGTCGTGGCATGACAAGGCGCAATATTTTAAGGATGAGGTATCAAAGCATATAATTGCTTACGACTTTTTCGGCGGCAATCTGGCCGGCATCAAGTCGAAGCTGCCGTATCTGAAATCGCTCGGCATCTCGGTGATTTACCTCAATCCCGTGTTTGAGTCGGAGAGCAATCATCGCTATGACACGGGCGACTACAAAAAGATTGACCCGATTCTAGGGGACGAGGCGGATATGCGTGATCTCGTTTCTGCCGCGAGGGAGATGGGCATACGCATAATCATTGACGGGGTGTTCAGCCACACGGGCGCGAACAGCAGATATTTCAACCGCCTCGGCAGGTACGATTCCCTCGGCGCGTATCAGTCGAAGGAATCGCCGTATTACAAATGGTATGATTTCATCAATTACCCAAACGAGTATCATAGCTGGTGGGGATTCGACACGCTCCCGAACGTCAAGGAGACAGAGCCGTCGTACATGGACTACATAATAAGAGATGAGGACAGCGTGCTCCATCACTGGCTGAATGTCGGGATAGCAGGATGGCGCCTCGACGTCATTGACGAGCTGCCGGCAGAATTTTCAAAGGCATTTTACGGGGAACTCAAAAAGACTGACAGGGATGCAGTGGTAGTCGGCGAAATATGGGAGGACGCGTCAAACAAGGTCGCCTACGGCGTGCAGAGGGAGTACCTGTCGGGGCGCGAGATTGACAGCGCAATGAATTACCCGTTCCGCTCGGCTGTGCTCGATTTCCTGACGGCCAAGGTGGACGCATCGGAGCTTGACAGGCGCATGGAGAGCCTGAGGGAAAATTATCCCGCGCACAATTTTTATGCGATGATGAATCTTCTGGGAAGCCACGATGTCGAGCGGGTGATTACTTTGCTGGGCGAGGCTCCGTCTCCCGAGGGCATGTCGCAGCAGGGGGCGGCTGAGTATCGCCTGCCCGCCGAAAAATTAAAGATTGGACGTGCCCGCGCCATGATAGCGATGATATGGCAGCTCACCGTGCCGGGCGTTCCGTCGATATACTACGGCGACGAGATAGGGATGCAGGGCTTTCGTGACCCGCACAATCGTGAGCCGTATGAATGGGACGGCGGCGACGAGGAGATGCGCGCCAAGGTGCGCGAGGCGGCAAGGCTTAGGAATGAGCACGCGGCGCTCTCGACAGGCGAGTATATACCGCTTGTCGCGGAGGGCGACGTCTTCGCGTATGCGCGGGTGATAAGAGGCGGCAGGGACAAGTTCGGCGACGAGGCGAGAGACGAGGCTTTCATCGTGGCGATTAATCGCAGCACGGTTGACACGCGCGACGTGCGCCTCGGCATGGGCGACTTTGCCGTGCGCCCGATTGAGCCGGTGATGGCGACGGGCGACATGAAAAAGATTATTCCGGGGGCACTTGATATATTCGATGGCGCGGTACGATTCAAGCTGCCGCCGCTCACCGCTATCGTTCTGAAGGAGCAGGACGCGGGGGCGAGGAAATATGAGCGCATGGCGGGCATACTGCTTCACCCGACTTCATTTCCGTCTCCTCACGGCATAGGCGATATAGGTATTCACGCTCACAAGTTTATAGATTTTTTGGCGAGCGCGGGACAAAAAGTCTGGCAGATTTTGCCTCTCGGCCCCGTGCCCGATGACGGCTCGCCGTATGCCTCGCCCTCGGCTTTCGCTGGGAATGAGATGCTTATCGCGCTGGAGCCAATGACGCAGAGCGAGCATCACTATCTTGAGCCGGATGAGGCAGCGGCACCGGTTGAAGGGGCGAACGGCGACTTCCGAGTGATACGCGCACACAAAGACGGAATACTGCGCAAGGCTTTCGAGCGGTTCAAATTGAACCCGTGCAAGGAGTATGCGCCTTTCTGCGAGAGAGAGAAGGACTGGCTCGACGACTATGCGTTTTTCATGGCGCTTCATCACTCGCAGAAAGACAAGCCGTGGTATGAGTGGCCAGCGGCATTGCGCGACCACGACAAGGAAGCGATGGAGGCGGCTCGCCACAACCTCGAAGATGAGATAAATTTCGTGAAGTTCAAGCAGTATATTTTCTATCGCCAGTGGAACGAGGTGCGCGAGCACGCCAAAAATAAAAACGTGAAAATTTTAGGCGATATGCCGCTTTTCGTGTCCCTCGACAGCGCGGACGTGTGGTGCCATCAGGAGCTTTTCGCGCTCGATGAAAATGGCAGAGCCGCTAAGGTGGCGGGAGTGCCGCCCGACTATTTCAGCCCGACAGGTCAGCTCTGGGGCAATCCGCAGTATGACTGGGCGGCGATGAGGCGCAACGGCTATCGCTGGTGGATAGAGCGCATGAGGATGATGATGAGGCGGCACGACATCGTGCGGATAGATCATTTCCGCGGGCTGGAGTCATACTGGGAGGTAGACGGCAAGGAGAAGACAGCGGAGAAAGGAACGTGGGTGAAGGGACCCGGCATGGAGCTTTTTGCGGCGATAAAGAAAGCACTCGGCGATTTGCCGATCGTCGCGGAGGATCTGGGCGTGATGACGCGCGAGGTGGTCAAGCTGCGGGAAGACTGCGGATTCCCGGGGATGCGCGTGCTGGAGTTTGACATTGTTGGAAACGGTACCCCTCGCATAGGCGCGGCGATCGACGAGAACTCCGTCGTTTACACGGGCACTCATGACAACAACACGGCGGCGGGCTGGTTTGATGAGGACATAGACGCTCAGACGAGGGCGCGTGTCCTGCCTTATCTCGGGCTGGAGCACAGCGCGAAGGGCGCGCATGTGTCGGTGAATTTGGTGGAGAAGGCGTACGCCTCAAAGGCGCGGCTTGCCATCGTGCCGATGCAGGACATGCTGGGGCTTGGCTCCGTGCATCGCATGAATCGCCCCGGGACTCTCGGGGGCAACTGGAGCTTCACGATGCCGCTCGGCATGATGACGCCGAAGCTGGCGACGAGAATCGCGAGAATGACAAAGGCGCACGGCAGATGATCGGATAAAATGAGACTTATTCAGCGGGAGTTTTATGCTCCCACTGAATCTAGTCGAATTTACCCATTGCCTTATGGGCGCTTATCTCCCGCTTAAGAAGCGGGAGTATTAGCGCCCGTTAGCATCGGATAAAAAAGGTTATAAGAATTGGTTTGCTATGTTCGGCTAAAATATGTTACAATAGCGATTGTTTCTTATATCGTTTTTTGAGGGAGTATCGCCATGCGCATAATCACCGGCACGGCCAAGGGCGCAAGACTCAAATCGCCGAGGGGCATGACGACGCGCCCGACCTCGGACAGGGTGAAGGAGTCGCTTTTCAGTATTCTGGGGCGGCGGGTGTTTGACGCCCGCGTGCTGGACATTTTCGCCGGCACGGGCGGGCTCGGGCTTGAGTCGCTCTCGCGCGGCTCGCGCATAGCCACATTTATTGACAGGGCGACCGCAGGCATCATACGGGACAACGCCGAGCACACCCGCCTAATCGGGAGAGCCGTCATCATACGCGGCGATGTTTTCTCCGTGATGGAGAGAATGGCGATTGAGGGCGAGCAATTTGACCTCGTCTTTTGCGACCCGCCTTATAAAAAGGGACTGTGGGAGAAAGCTCTTGCATACTTGGATGGTGAGGGAGGCGCGCTCTTGGCGGATGACGCTCTCATAATCGTGGAGCACGGAGCTGACGAGAACGAGATGCCGGAGCTTGCGACGCTCGCGCGGCAACGCAACGTGAAGTATGGTCATACGACGCAGATTAGTATATTCGCTGGAGGACGCAAATGAGACGAGCAGTATGCTCAGGGAGCTTTGACCCTGTCACCTACGGTCATATTGACATTTTTGAACGAGCAAGCAAGATGTTCGATGAGATAATCGTTGGCGTCTTTCATAACATAAGGAAAAAAGCTTTTTTCCCCATTGACGAGAGGGTGAGCCTCATACGGGAGGCGACGAGCCATATAGATAATCTTAAGGTGGCGTCGTTTTCCGGGATACTGCCCGACTTCATGCACGAGAACAGCGCGAGCGTCATAGTGAGAGGGCTGCGGAGCGTCACCGATTTTGAGTATGAGCTTCAGGAGGCGCAGATGATAAAGCACATCTCGCCCGACATTGAGACTATATTCATGCTGACGGCGCAGGATTATTATTTCCTGAGCTCGTCGGGCGTGAGGGAGCTTGCCCTATTCCACGGCGACGTCAAAGGCCTTGTGCCCCCGTGCGTCGAGAAGGCCATAAACAGGCGGATCAGCGAGATGAGCACGAAAATTTGATGATATTCATTCATTATTCATATACTTATCATAAAATTTCGCTTTAGCGTGATAGTATAGAAAGTAGGCTTGACATATGGCAGTTAGCGATATTTTAGATGCAATAGAGAATCTCGTGGTCGACAGCCACCGTGTTATTTTTACAAACAAGAGCATAATAAATGAATCCGACCTCATACGCCTTGTGGACGATCTCAGGAATGAGCTGCCTCAGGAGCTGCAGGAGGCGGAGACCATCATGAAGGATCATGACAAGATTCTCTCCGAGGCGCGTGACGAGGCGCAGCGAATCGTGGAGCAGGCGAAGGAATACGCGAACAGATTGGTCGACGAGAGCGCCATCGTCAAGCAGTCGCAGGAAAAGGCCGAGCTGATAATGGCTCAGGCGAAAGCGCAGGAAGAGGAGATAATGAGCGGCACGATGGAGCGCGCTCAGGACATGGCGAATAATGTCAACCAGTATGCCAATCAGGTGTTTGAGCATCTCGTGGCAAGCGTCGGGGATTCGCTGGCTGTGCTCCAGCAGGCTCAGGAGGCTTTGCTGAAGAGCCCCGTGGAGCCGCTTGTTCCCGAGAATGTTCGGCAACCGCAGGCGCCGCTCCAGCCCATGCGCCCTCAAATGATGGACGAGGATGAAATGGTTCAATAAATAAGAGTTTTTGGCCCTTCCCGATGGCGGGGAGGGCTTTTTTGCAATAAGAGGTGACGGTTTTTTGGAGAGGGCGGAAATTGAGCGGCTTCTGAACGCTTACAAGGACGGCGGCATTTCGATTGATGAGGCGGCGGCTGAGCTTTCGCGGTTGCCGTATGAGGACATCGGCTTTGCTAATGTGGATCATCACCGTGAGATGAGGCAGGGATTCCCCGAGGTGATTTTCGCCGAGGGGAAGACCGCCGCGCAGGTGACGGACATAATGAGGGCGCTGCTGCGCCGCAGCGGTAAAAGCGTCATGGCGTCACGCGTGTCGAGCGACAAGGCAAAGAGAGTAATGGCCGAAATTGGTGACGCAGTTTATGACGAGGAAGCGCGCATACTCTATGTGAGAAGGGGAGAAAAACCTGTCGATGAAAGCAGGAAAATTTTGGTGCTGACGGCAGGAACGAGCGACATCCCTGTCGCGGCGGAGGCGGCGCTCACGGCGGAGATGATGGGGAACTGCGTGACGCGGCTGTATGACGTCGGCGTCGCCGGAATACATCGCCTTTTCGCGCATGAAAAGGAGATAACTGAGGCCAATGTTATCATAGTCGTCGCGGGAATGGAAGGCGCGCTTGCCAGCGTTGTGGGCGGGCTGACAGCGAGGCCGGTCATAGCCGTGCCGACAAGCGTCGGATACGGCGCGAGCTTCCATGGGGTGTCGGCGCTCCTCGCGATGCTCAATTCATGCTCGGCGGGAGTCGCGGTGATGAATATTGACAACGGATTCGGCGCGGGAGTCCTCGCCGGAAAGATAAATAGAATAAAATAATAAATTTTTCATACATTTATCCGATGCTAACGGGCACTAAAACTCCCGCTTCTTAAGCGGGAGATAAGTGCCCATAAGGCAATGGGTAAATTCGACTAGATTCAGTGGGAGTCAAAAACTCTCACTGAATAAGTCTCATTTTATATGAGGTGATGACATGAGGGCTATATATCTTGACTGTTTCGCGGGCATCAGCGGCAATATGCTTTTGGGGGCGTTCCTTCAGGCGGGCGTGCCGAGGGAGCATCTCGAAAAGGAGCTTCACAAGCTCATATTGCCGGAGGAATTTACGCTGAAAGTGAGCGACGTATCAAAGAACGGCATACAGGCAAAATATGTCGATGTCATTCTGCCCGATGAGCCTGTGGAGTTTTCAAGCCTGTCGGAGAAGCATGGGGATGAGCACGAGCATCATCAGCATCATCACGCTGAAGATGAGGAGAATGACGGCCACGGGCATCGGCACGATTTCGGCCGCGAGATGGAGCATCTCCATGCGCATCATCACCACGCGCATAGGACGATGCGCGACATCCGAAGCATGATACTTGAAAGCGATTTGTCGGGAACGGTGAAAAAGACGAGCGTCGCGATTTTCACCTGCCTTGCCGAGGCGGAGGGGAAGATTCACGGGATGCCGGTCGATGACGTCCACTTCCATGAGGTCGGCGCGACTGACTCCATCGTTGACATCGTCGGGTGCGCGATATGCCTTGAATATCTAGATGTGGAAAAGATTTTCGTATCGCGCGTAAACACGGGAAGCGGATTCGTGGAGTGCGCGCATGGCACGATGATGGTTCCGGCTCCCGCGACGGCGGAGCTGCTCAAAGGCTTCGCCTCATATCATGCGGCTGATGAGAAGGAAATGACCACGCCCACGGGCGCGGCGGTGCTCCATGCCCTTGCAACATACTCAGAGAATATGCCGCAGGATTTCAATCCCGACACCATAGCTTATGGCGCCGGGTACTGGGATTTATCCATCCCCAATGTGCTCAGGATGTATTTGGGAGACACGACAGGCGAGCGCGAGCGGAGAAGGTTCGTGCTGGAAACGAATATCGACGACATGAATCCTCAGGATTACGGCTATGTCTACGAGAGACTGCTGGAGGCCGGCGCTCTTGACGTATGGACCACGCCCATATTCATGAAGAAGAATCGCCCCGCGGTGACGCTCTCGGTCATGGTAGACGACGAGCACAAGGAGGAATGTCTCGACATAATTTTCGCGGAGACTACCACTATCGGAGTGAGGCTGGTGCCAGTCAATCAGCGGCGCGAGGCACAGCGGCGCACGGCCAAGGTTGAGACCGAGTACGGCAACGTGGATTGCAAGATAAGCGCATACAAGGGGCACATAGTTTCGCTCTCGGCGGAGTACGACGACCTGAAGCGGCTGGCAGTCGAGAAGGGCGTGCCGATAAAAAAGGTGAGGGCGGCGGCCCTCAATGAGCTGTCGCGAAGGCTCGGGGAGTAAAGAGAAGCTTATCTTGTTCGGGATATTTTGGATGTGGGACAGTTTCGATGCTGAAAAATATTAATATATCATACTACATAAAAAAGTTTAGCATGATTTGCCTTGGCTCGCTCATAGCCGCTATTGGGCTGGAAGAATTTCTTATACCCAATAATGTCATAGATGGAGGCATAGTCGGCATATCCATCATGGCGAGCAGTATTTTTGAATTGCCGCTCGGGTTTTTCCTGGTCGCGTTCAATATACCTTTTCTCATATACGGCGCGAAAAATATCGGGCATCAGTTCGCGGTGACGACGGCCGTGGCGATATGCTTTCTTTCGTTTTGGTCGTGGGTATTTAAGCCGATTCCAAATCTCACGGCTGACGTTTTCCTCGCTACTATTTTCGGCGGCATAATAGACGGCATCGGCGTCGGCCTCATAATGCGGGCAGGCGGCTCGCTCGACGGCACGGAGATTGTCGCTATAGTGATGGACAAGCGCACTGTTTTCACTGTCGGCGAGATAGTTATGTTCATGAATCTTTTTATTCTCTCGGCGGCAGGCTTCCTCTTTGGATGGGACAAGGCGATGTACTCGCTTATCGCGTACTTCGTCATCTCAAAGATGATTGATGTCGTGCTGAAGGGGCTTGAGGAAAAGTACAGCGTGATGATAGTGACGAGCAAGGAGGAAGAGGTGGCGAACGCGCTGCTCGATGGTCTGGGGCGCGGCGTGACCAAGATATACGGCGCGGGCGGCTACAAAGGCACGGCGCGAGAGATACTTTACTCGGTCGTCACCCGTCTGGAGGTGGGCAACCTGAAGGAGACGGTCAGAGCGGTAGACCCGGGTGCTTTCATCATCGTGAATGTGGTATATGACAGCGTTGGAGGCCACATGAAAAATGAAAAAGAAACGAAATGATATTGCGGTGTTGACAAAGCCCTCTCTTTTCGATAAAATATCCTTTGTCAGCTTTGCGGGATAGTCCCGCATTTATGGACCCATAGCTCAGTTGGTTAGAGCATCCGGCTCATAACCGGACGGTCCTAGGTTCAAGTCCTAGTGGGTCCACCATGGGTAGGTGCCCGAGTGGTTAAAGGGAGCAGACTGTAAATCTGCCGCCGTAGGCTACGATGGTTCGAATCCATCCCTGCCCACCAAAAAATTATGCTCCTCGAAAGAGGAGCTTTTTATTTGCTAAAAAAATGACCTCACGGAATTAAAAGCATCCGAGAGGTCATTTCATTTTGCGTATCGTGCGGTATCAGCAAAGAGTTTGAAATCTTAACTGGGACTGGTATCAGTTCGACAGCATCAGGTAAAGTATTAAAAGCAATATCAGAAGCCCCAGATTGTCAACGGTGAAAATCAGCAGATAATTTTTCGCGCTGCTGTGGCGCGTGCTGATGTACGCCTTGAATGAGATGATGCTCGCCATCGAGGCGATGATGGTGCCCAGCCCGCCGATGTTCACCCCGAGCAGCAGAGCCTTTGCCTCAGCCGTATACGGGGAGAGCATCACAGTGGTTGGCACGTTGCTCAGGAATTGGCTGAGTATCAGCGACACGAAGAACTCGTGCCCCTGAAGCAGCTCTGTCGCCCATCGGCTGACCTCGGGGATTCGGGTGAGATTGCCGACCCCGATAAAAAGAAACAGGAATAAAAGCAGCAGCTTGAAGTCAGCGGCCATGAGAAGGCGCGGGGCTTTCAGGAGCAGGGAAGGGATGATGACGATAGCCATCAGCCATGTCGGCATAACTCGAAGGACATTCATGAGGCAGAATGTGAAAAGTATGAGGAGGGATATGAGCTCGATTTTTTTGAGTTCGATCTGCTCTTCATTTTTTAGTGAGATTCTTTTATCGTGCAGCAGAAATGTGAAAATGTATATCACTATGCCGCTGATGATGACGGTCGGCGCGGTATATGAAAGGAAAGTCACGATATCGAGCTGAAAATTTGAGTATATGAAAAGATTTTGCGGGTTGCCGATTGGCGTAAGCATGCTGCCCATGTTCGCCGCGATGGTCTGCCATGTGACCACGGGGATAAGAAGGCGGGCGCATCTCGTCTCGGTCAGTATGGTCACGGCGAGCGGGACGAAAATTATGAGGGCCACGTCGTTCGTTATTATCATGGAGCTGAAAAAGCAGCTGAATATGAAAAATCGTCCGAGGCTTCGGCTGCTTATCTCGCCATGAAAGACATGGCGATAGATGAAAGTGAAGAGGCCGCTCTCTCGCAGGCCCGCGACAATGGCCATGAGGCAGAGCAGAAGAAGCAAAAGCGAGAAATTGATGCTGCCCAGCATCAACAGCGGCTCAAATGGCACGGCGAGACTCGAAAGAAATGCGAAAATCCCGGCGACCGCCAAATCGGGATTGCGTCGAAGATAAGAGATGATTTCAAAAACTTCCTTTATGCTGCTCCCTAAATTTTTGCAGAGAGCGTATGAGATAATTATCGGAAAAAGTGATATTCATATATTATACGCTTAAATGAAAAATGATAATAGCCATATGCAAAATATTTGATGCTTTTTTCCAATATCAGATAAAATGCAGAATTGGAATATAGAATAGGGCAAAATGATCATGAGGAGAAGAGTTATTTGAAAAAAGCACTTAGGATTTTTGTTTTTGGAGTGGCAATGACGGTGATGAGTTCCGGCGTGGCGTTCGCCGCCGCGTTCCGTGTCGGGGACGAGGGCGATGAGGTGGCGCGGATACAGTCCAGCCTCGCCAGCCTCGGATACGATGTCGCTGTGGACGGCGCGTTTGGCAGCGCGACAAGCCAAGCGGTCAAAGATTTTCAAAAAGCTGCAAACCTGAACGTGGACGGCATCGTTGGCGCCGAAACGTATGAGGCCTTGATGCATTCGCCGATGCCGGAAATCAGCCGAGGAACGAACCTGATTGCTAGGCGGATAATAGCGGACGCCATGCGCTATATCGGAGTGCCGTATGTCTTCGGCGGCACCTCGCCGAGCGGATTTGACTGCTCCGGGTATGTGCAATACGTGTTCGCGCAGTCAGGCATATCACTGCCGCGCATGGCTGACTCGCAGTTTGAATGTGGCGAGGAAGTAAAAAAGTCCGACCTTATCCCGGGCGATCTCGTATTCTTCTCGACATACGAGCCGGGCGCCTCGCATGTGGGCATCTATATCGGCGAGGGTCATTTCATAGATTCGACGGACGGCGGAGTTCAGATTGAGTCACTGAGCAGCCCGTACCGTCTGTCATGCTACTATGGCGCGCGCCGTGTCATATAAAAAATATGAGGTTTAATAACCCCCGTCCGTACATTCACGGCCGGGGGTCATTTTTTGCATGGCTCCTCATTTGTCTTCCTTGCTCTTTGCGTTATCATTTGCTTCCTCTAAGCCGCTCATGTATGCCTCGGCGGCAACCTCCCCGATGCAGGCCATGAAATTATCCATTAATTTCTGCCTGTCCTCTTGGCTGATTTGCAATGAATTGATTTGCGACCGGAATGTCTCGATGGCTCGCTTGCCGTCGTCTTCGAGCATGGCGTCAAGGTCAAGGGTTATTATTTGTGTCATGTTTTCCTCCAAGTTAAGCTGACATAATCGAATACATAGAGTAGTATAAAATAAAATGAGCGGAACGGTCAAATGATATAATTATTAATGTATTTGTCACGATGGTGTATAATGTAGTCATAAAGGAGGTATTGGCAATGGATATAAAAGAGATTATAAAGAAGAGGAAGAGTGTCAGGAGTTTTGATGGCAGATTCCTGGCTGATGAGGACAGGAAGAAGCTAAACGAATATATGGAAAATATTGAAAATCCTTACGGCATTCCGGTAAAATTTATTTGGCTGGATGCCGAGGAGCATGGCCTTTCAAGTCGTGTAATCGTAGGCGAGCATGTTTACATTGCTTCACGGGTGCCAAAGGTTGAGCACTGCGAGGAGGCTTTGGGCTACTCTTTTGAGAAAATGGTGCTCTATGCTTGCTCGATCGGCATAGG
>JAFTAB010000230.1 GCA_017458745.1 Schwartzia sp. (in: firmicutes)
ATCGGGGATATGCCGGAGGGCGTTTTTTGCGCGGGATTTCCCGTGCAGCCCCATCAGGAATGGCTGAGGATGCAGGCACTTCAGAGAAGGCTCCCCCAGCTTTTAAAGCGCATGAGGGACTTGGAGAAAAAAGTCGAGGAACTAGAGGCAAAGGAATAAAATGAGACTTATTCAGTGGGAGTTTTAGACTCCCACTGAATCTAGTCGAATTTACCCATTGCCTTATGGGCGCTTATCTCCCGCTTAAGAAGCGGGAGTTTTAGCGCCCGTTAGCATCGGATAAAGGGAATAGCTCAATAAACAAAACCACCCAAGCTGTTTGGGTGGTTTTGTTAAAGGGCGAGATGTTTGGGGGGAATCTTATGATTGCTGTCATTGATTACGGCGTCGGAAATCTTTTCAGCGTCCAAAAGGCGTTTTCATATCTCGGGGCTGATGCGAAAATCACGAGCGACGAGCGCGACATGGTGTCGGCGGAGAAGCTCGTTTTGCCGGGAGTCGGCGCGTTCGGTGACTGCATGAATAATCTTGAGGCGACGGGGCTCATACCCGTGCTCAAAAGCGAGATTGAAAAGGGCAAGCCCCTCCTTGGGATATGCGTCGGGCTGCAAATCCTGTTTGACGGCAGCGAGGAATCGCCGGGAGCGAAAGGGCTGGGCATCATAAGTGGGCGGATAAAGAAAATCAACGCGCCGACGCTGAAGGTGCCTCATATCGGGTGGAACTCGCTGGAGGTGAGAGCGCCGCGGCAGAGAAATGATTTGTTCGCCGGGGTCTCCCAATCTTCCTATGTGTACTTCGTGCACAGTTATCATGCTGTGCCCGATGACGGCAGCGTGATAACGGCGACGACGGAGTACGGGGAGAAGCTCACGGCGGCTGTCGCGCTTGGAAACGTGCAGGCGACTCAGTTCCATCCCGAAAAATCGGGCGACGTCGGACTTAAGATAATCAAAAATTTCATTGAGGTGCAATCGTGATTATTTTTCCTGCGATAGATATTCGCGGCGGCAAGTGCGTCCGCCTTTTCAAGGGCGATTTCGAAAAAGAGACCGTGTTTTCCGACAGCCCCGCCGAAATGGCGAGAAAATGGGAGGATGAGGGAGCGGAGTTCCTTCATCTCGTTGATCTTGACGGGGCGAGAGCGGGATCGCCGCAGAATTTCGAGACTGTGAAGAAAATCGTGGCCGCTATAACTATACCGGTGGAGCTCGGCGGGGGCATCCGCACGATGAAAGACGCAGACGAGGCGCTCGCCGTGGGAGTGAGGCGAGTGATTCTCGGCTCGGTAGCGGTGCGCGATCCGGAGCTTGTGCGCGAGGCCTGCGAAAAATATGGCGACCGAGTGGTCGTCGGCATAGACGCGCGCGACGGCATAGTGGCTGTCGACGGCTGGGGCGTGTCGGGCGACATCGACGCGGTGACGCTTGCGAGAAAGATGAAGGGCGCGGGCGTGAAAACGGTCATATACACTGACATCTCACGCGACGGCACTCTCTCGGGGGTGAACGTGGAGGCGACCAAGTCGCTCGCCGAGGAGAGCGGGCTGATGGTCGTCGCGTCGGGCGGCGTGAGCTCGATTGACGATATAAAAGCATTAAAAAAAGTCGAGTCATCGGGTATCGAGGGCGTTATCTGCGGCAAGTCCATTTACACGGGAAGTCTTTCGCTTCATGATGCCCTTGAAATTGCAAGGCAATAAGACTACAATGATAAAGGACAAAGAAAATGTATACTAAAAGGATAATCCCTTGCCTTGACGTGAAGGACGGGCGCGTGGTCAAGGGGACGAATTTCGTCGGGCTGCGTGACGCGGGCAATCCTGTCGAGCTGGCGCGCCGCTATGACGATGAGCGAGCCGACGAGCTGGTGTTTCTTGACATCACGGCATCGAGCGATGGGCGCGGCGCGATGGTCGATGTGGCGGCAAGCTGCGCCTCTCAGGTGTTCATCCCTTTCACGGTCGGGGGAGGCATCCGCTCGACTGAGGACATGAGGTCGCTTCTCATGGCGGGAGCCGACAAGACATCGCTCAATACCGCGGCGGTCAAGAATCCTTCTCTCATCAGCCAAGGAGCGGAGAAATTCGGCAGGCAGTGCGTCGTGATAGCGATTGACGCGCGGAGGTGCGGCGACGAGCGGTGGGAGGTCTACGTGAATGGCGGCAGGACGCCCACGGGCATAGATGCGCTCGACTGGGCGAAAAAGGCGGTGTCGCTCGGCGCGGGTGAGATACTGCTCACAAGCATGGACGCCGATGGCACGAAGGACGGCTATGATATTCCTCTCACGCGTGCCGTCTCCGACGCTGTCAATGTCCCCGTGATTGCATCGGGCGGCGCGGGCGAGCTTGAGCATTTTTACGACGTGCTGACGCTCGGTCATGCCGACGCGGTGCTGGCCGCGTCCGTGTTCCACTATGGCAAGTTCACTATAAAAGGCGTAAAGGATTATCTGAAATCACGCGGAGTGGAGGTAAGGTTCTGATGGAAATCGAAATCGCAGACGGCAATGAGAAGAAAGACGAGGAGACGAAAAAAATCGACATCTCGATGGTGAATTTTGATGAAAAAGGACTCGTCCCCGCAATTATTCAGGAGGAGAACGGGCAGGTTCTCATGCTCGCATATATGAACAAGGAGTCGCTGGAGAAGACGCTGGAGACTGGCTACACTTGGTTTTACAGCCGCAGCAGGAAAAAACTTTGGAACAAGGGCGAGGAATCCGGCAACACGCAGAAGGTAAAGGAAATATGCTATGACTGCGACGGTGACACGCTGCTCGTGCGAGTGCATCAGAAGGGGGTCGCGTGCCACACGGGAACATATTCGTGCTTCTCGGGCAGGAGAATAGGCGACAGCGGTAAGAGCATCGCGGTCATAGACGAGATGCCGAAGGCCACGCTTGTCTCGGTGCTGGATGACCTCTATAATGTCATACAGGATCGCCAGATTCATCCGGTGGATGGCTCGTACACGAATTACCTTTTCAAAAACGGTCAGGACAAGATTTTGAAAAAGGTCGGCGAGGAGGCGGCGGAGACTATCATCGCCTCGAAAAACATGAGCCGCGAGGAGGTCATCTACGAGATGGGCGACCTATGGTATCACTGCCTCGTGCTTTTGGCGTTCCACAATCTGCCGCCCGACGCGATATTCGCGGAGCTGATGAACAGGAGGAACGGCGGGGAATATCATAAATTCACGGGCAAGACAGGAAAAAGACCGGAGATGTGAAAATGGCAGAAATTGAGCTTATTAAAAAATTTCTTGATGACACGTCGAATGAAAACAGCAAGCCGATGGACGGCGACGCTCCTCCGCCGGAGAAGCCCTGCCCCAGGGGCGCGAGAGTCTACAGGCTGCCCGAGCCTGACACTCTGCCCGATGAGACGGTGGATTTCTTGGAGATGATAGAGCTTCGCGCGTCTGTGCGTGAATACACAAATAGAGCGTTGACGCTGGATGAGCTGTCGTTCCTGCTGTGGTGCTCGCAGGGGGTAAAGGGCGGCACAGCGAACGGCGGGACGATTCGCAATGTGCCCTCGGCCGGCGCGCGTCATGCTCTGGAGACGTACATATTGGTGAACCGTGTCGAGGGACTGGAGCGCGGGATTTATCGCTTTCTGGCGCTCGGTCATGCGCTACTCCCGGTCAAGACGGGCGATGAGATGCCTGGGGATTTCACGTCGGCGTTTCACAAAAAGGGCATGGTCGAGCAGAGCGCGGCGACATTCATTTGGTGCGCCGACTTCATGCGAATGGCGCATCGGTATGGCAATCGCGCGGCCAGATATATATTCCTTGATGCCGGTCATGCCTGCCAGAATCTCTACCTCGCCGGCCATGTGAAAAAAATCGGGACGTGCGCGGTGGGCTCGTTTGATGACGCAAGGCTAAACGGATTCTTTGGATTCGACGGGGCAAACGATTTCGCGGTTTACGCCGCTACGGTCGGCAAGGTCGAATGACAAGGCCCTTAGCGGATTGAATAAATCAAGCGGTGCTCGAAATTTTCCAATGAATAAGTCTCTTTTTATATTGTAAGCAATAATTTGCCTGCGCAGAGAAAAAAGAAAATTGACAAGCACCTCAATATTTGATATACTCATACATGCTTTTGACGCGAGAGCGTCGGATGAAAGCGGCCCGGTAGTTCAGTCGGTTTAGAATGCCGCCCTGTCACGGCGGAGATCATGGGTTCAAGTCCCATTCGGGTCGCCATTTGCGGAAGTAGCTCAGTGGTAGAGCACCACCTTGCCAAGGTGGGGGTCGCGGGTCCGAGTCCCGTTTTCCGCTCCATCGGCGACATAGCCAAGTGGTAAGGCCGGGGTCTGCAAAACCCCTATTCCCCAGTTCGACTCTGGGTGTCGCCTCCACGATTATGAGAGCTCGGATAAATCCGAGCTTTTTTTATAGGATTTTGACTTTGTTTTTGCTGGATTCTAATTTTCCCTGATTCTGAGAAGGTGAGCGTTTGGCTGATAAATATTCACCCGTCGGCGTGCTGGACTCCGGGCTTGGCGGAGTGAGCGTGCTGCGTGAGCTGGTGGCGCTGCTGCCGAGCGAGGACTACATATATTTCGGCGACTCCGTTAATGCGCCATACGGCACTCGCGCGGACGAGGAAATCATATCGCTTTCCATGAACGCAATCGAGCGACTCATTGGCGAGAATGTGAAGGCGATCGTCGTTGGATGCAACACGATAAGCGCGAACATCAAGCTGCTGCGGAAAAAATACGCGTCGCTCCCGATAATAGCGACAGAGCCTGCGGTGAAGCCCGCCGCGGAATCATTCCCCAACGGCAATGTAGTGGTCATGGCGACAACCGCGACCCTGCGCGGCAAGAAATTCGCCGAGCTGGCAAAAAGGTACGGCTCCGCGGCCAACATAATCAAGTGCCCCTGCCCGGGGCTGATGGAATTTGTCGAGCGAAATGAGACGCACTCGGAAGATTTGCGAAAATATTTGGAAGAAAAATTTGCGTCGCTTGATGGACTGAATGGCGGCAAAATCGACGCGATAGTGCTGGGCTGCACTCATTACCCTTTTTTGCGCGGAATGATAAGTGAGGTGGCGGGTGATGGCGTGAGGATTTTTGAGCCGGGCGCGGGAATCGCTCGCCAGCTTAAGAGGGTACTCAGGGCAGGGGGACTGCTCAATGACAAAACGGGGCAGGGAAAAATAATATGGCAGAACAGCTCCCCCGACCCGAGGATGAACGAGCTGGGCAAGATGCTGCTGGCGATGAAATGAGTATAAGCATAAAATGAGACTTATTCAGTGAGAGTTTTATACTCCCTATGAATAAGTCTTATTTTATTTGAATTTTATTGACACGTGGCGATGACGGGAGTATATTTATAATAAACGAAATGAATTTCTTTCGAGTTTATTGATAGATAAATAATATATTGAATTGAAGGGAGCAATGCAAGATGAATCTCAATGAGGAAGCACTGAAGGTACACAAGGAGCACAACGGGAAGCTGGCGACGATACCGAAGGCCCGGCTGCAGGACGCGCACGATTTGTCCGTGCTTTATACGCCGGGGGTCGCGGAGCCGTGCCGCAAGATAAAGGACGACAAGGAACTCTCTTTTGAGTATACCTGCCGTGGAAACATGGTCGCGGTCATATCGGACGGGACTCGCGTCCTCGGCCTTGGCAATATCGGCCCTGAGGCCGGCCTGCCCGTCATGGAGGGCAAGGCCGTGCTCTACAAGGTGTTCGCCGATGTCGATGCCGTTCCTATTTGCCTCGACACGACTGACAAGGACAAATTCATCGAGACAGTGAGATGCCTTCAGCCGAATTTCGCGGGAATAAATCTGGAGGACATCGAGTCGCCGAAGTGCTACGATATCGAGGACGAGCTGATAGAGAAAATGGATATACCCGTGTTTCACGATGATCAGCATGGTACGGCTATCGCGTGCGCGGCCGCGCTGCTCGGCGCTCTTCGACTCGTGAAAAAGGACATAAAGGATGTCAAGATCGTCGCGAACGGCGCAGGCGCGGCGGGCACGGCAATCGTCAGGCTGATACTGGAGCTAGGCGCGAAAAACCTTATCATGATGAACTCAAAGGGCGCGATGTACGACGGCATGGATATGTCGAGAATAAACCGCGTGCAGGCGGAGCTGCTGCGGCGCACTAATCCCGATAAGCTGAAAGGCTCGCTCGCGGAAATCGCGAAGGGCGCCGATGTGCTGCTCGGCGTTTCAAAGCCGAACGTGTTCACGCCGGAAATCATAAAGGGCATGAACAGTGATGCGATTGTCCTCGCCATGGCAAACCCCGAGCCTGAGACGAAGTACGATGCCGCGAAGGCGGCAGGCGCGCGCGTGGTCGGCACGGGACGCTCGGATGCGCCGAATCAGGTCAACAACGTGCTCGTATTCCCCGGCCTTTTCCGTGGGGCTATTGATGTCAGGGCGAAAAAGATAAACGGGGAAATGAAAATGGCGGCGGCTCGGGCGATTGCCGAAATGATACCCGACAGCGAGCTGCGCGACGACTATGTGATACCGGGCGCGTTTGACATAAACGTCGCGCCGACGGTGGCTGCCGCCGTCGCGAGGGCGGCGATGGAGACAGGAGTGGCGCGCATAAAGGTGGATCCCGATGAAATATTTAAGAGGACACTGGAGCGCACGAAAAAGCTCCACGTCCTCATGGGCGAGGTCAATGGTCTGTTCACAAACGAATGACATGAATACCGAGAACCGGTTTGCATAAGGGCATCAAATGATGCGGTGAATAAAATTCGCCATCGAGAGAAATTTTTGGGAGGATTTTTCTTTTCGATGGCGAATATTTTTTGTGTTTTGAAAAAATGGTATTTGATACTTATATCATGCACTTGCTGCAAAGAACTGAAAATCTTGACAGGGAGCGGTATGACCGCGTAGCGGAAAATGGGGGATTTTGATGGATTACAATAAGGGGGACGGGCAGCGGCTCTTCGATGTGCGCTCCATGACGCGCATGGCGATATGCGTTGCCATTCTTTGCATATCGGCTTATATTTCGATTCCCGTTCCTATGGCGTCGGCAATGGTGACGGCGCTCACAGTGGCGATGAATCTCGCGGCGTTTTTGCTGACGCCGAGGCAGACGCTCGTCGTGATGCTGCTCTATACGGCTATAGGCGCGGCGGGGCTTCCCGTGTTCGTCGGCGGGGCGGCAGGCATCGGCGAGATATTCGGCCCAAGGGGCGGATTTCTCATCGCGTTTCTCGTAGCGTATCCGCTCGTCAGCCTGATGAAGGGAAGCGAGATCTCATTCAGGCGCTACTCGCTCGTCGCTATTGTCATTGGCATACCTATAACGTATATCGGGGGGCTTGCCTCGCTGATGGCGTTCACCAAGCTGACCTTCACGGAGGCGGTGATGGCGGCGGTCGTCCCGTTCATTCCCGGCGACATCGTGAAGGCTCTGCTGGCGGCGTGGCTCGGGGTCAGGCTGAATCGAATTTTTTTGCGTGAGTGAGGGGCGGGCATGGGAGAAAAGCTTAGGATCATCGAGCCGTCTTTTTTGCGCGGCTTCAAATGCGACGGCTCATCATGCCATGCCGAGTGCTGCCGCGGATGGAGCGTTCGCTTTGACGGGGCGACGGTGAAAAAATACCGCGCCATAGCCGATGAAAAAATCAGGAAAAATATTTTTCGTCATCTGAAAAATTTTGACAAAAATTCAAAGGGCGCGAGCGTGGATTTCGGAGACGGCATATCGTGCCCATTTTTGATGCCCGACTATCTTTGCTGCATACAAAAGCATCTTGGCGAGGCGTATCTTTCCGATGTGTGCGCTGTTTATCCCCGCGTTTACAATCGGGCAGGCGACACGATTGAGTGCGCGGCAATGTTCTCGTGCCCGATCATATCGCGCCTTGAGCTGTTCGCCGATGATATCGAGTTTTGTGAGACGGGGAACGCGAATATCCGCCTTGCAATGGCCAAAGATATAAAAAGCGGCTGTCTTTCAGATATGAATAATTTCTTGCTCTTGCAGCGGGCGGGCATACGAATACTGAAAGACAAATCATTGGCCGTTGACGAGCGGCTGCTGCTTCTTGCCGCGCTTTTTGACGTGGCGGACAAGGTGATCGCTGACGGGGGCGAGGCGAGAATAGCTGCGCTCGCAAGCGGGCTCACGGAGGGCGGCGGCCCGAGGGAGACGCTTGCGATGATGCGCGATGCGCCGTACTCGCACAGGCGGTACATCGAGTGGATACTTGACGTCATTGAGGCTCTATACAGCCCGAGCCGCGATATCGCTTTCCCGCCGATA
>JAFTAB010000038.1 GCA_017458745.1 Schwartzia sp. (in: firmicutes)
AATAAGTCTCATTTTATCTTCGTTTTGCAATTATCCCTAAAGCCATTTCCGCGTTCTTTGCTGCGAGCGCACGAAGCTTCGCGAGCAGAGTCTCATTTTTCTTTTTGAAGTCCATTCGCCCTTGCCACATTTGCCTCACCTTGGCCATCAGGTTCTCCTCCGTCAGAGACCCGAGGTCGGCGCAGGGACGCTCGCCTATCGAATCGAGAAATCTGTCAATCTTCGGGTCGTAGGAGATGCCCACCATCGGCACCCCCATCACGCCCGCGAATATGAGCGCGTGAAGCCTTATCCCAATCAGCAAATCGAAATTGCCGACGAGCGAAAGCAGCTCGCTTGTCGTGTACTCGTCGTCGAGCAGAGTGACGCCGTCGCCGGCCATGTCCGCGATTGATCTCGCGCACGCCACGTCCTCGGGGTACTGCATCGGGAAAAAGACGACGCGGGCGTCACATTCCTCGATTATCTTTGAGGTCGCCGCGGCAATCGCCTGCTTGTACGACGCCCAGCCCCGCCACTCGCGAACCGAGATACCGATCAGCGGCTTTGCCCCGCTCGCGTTGTATTTCTTCAAAATCATGCGGCCGATTTCCCTGTCGACGGGATGAATCGCAAGCACGGGGTCGGCCGTGACCTCAATCGGAGGGCGCGTGATATTGAGACTGATAAGCTCATCGAGCGAGCCTCTGTCTCGCACGGTTATGAGCGACACCTTGCTCGATATGGCGTTCATCCAGTGCCGAGCGAACGAGCCATGCACTGGGCCTATCCCCTGCGCGTAGAGCATGACAGGAGTGCCAAGCATCTCGGACAGACGGATGATGCCGAGATAATAATAAAGGCTCCTGCCGCTCGTCACATTTTGGAGCAGGCTGCCGCCGCCGGAAATCATGAGGTCGGCAGAGCGAAGCTCCTTTATTATCTCCCCCGCCGAGAGCCACGGCACCGCCTTGACCCCGTGCCGTCTCATCGTGTCCTCCGGGTCAGCCGATATAACAGTAATATTAAGTTCGGGATCAAGATCTTTGAGTACCTCGATCATCGCGGCGAGCATTGCTTCATCGCCAGCGTTCTTTGAGCCGTAGTACCCGGACACCACAATTTTACTCATGAAATTAAGGACTTCTCCTTTAATCAGCTATTTTTTCCCTGTGATTTTTCCATGCCCTTTCGACGATGCCAATCACTGCCATCGCCGCGACGCCTATTGCCGCGCCGCCGACCATGCCGCCGATGCCTCGGGCGAATGACATGATGACGGGCGTCCTCATATGCGCGAAAGTCTCAACCATGGAGCCCTGCCCTATCGTCAAGGCGAGCACGCAAAGCGACATCACGATTGTCGGCCATTTTCTGGCCCACGCATACATGGCGACGAAAAACGCGGGATGCCCTATAAACAATTCCTTCGAGCGCGGACGTGCATAGAGCGACTGCTCCAAAAAAGCGCGGAGCTTTATCTCAAGGCTGGAGACGGGCATCCCCATGTTATGCCCGGAGCGGGCGATGAATATGATGCCCGCCACCGCCATCGCGCCGAGCACGATGAGAGTCCTCATGGTCACCTTCATCTTCATCAGGCGTTTCACCTGCGAGACGATGCTGACATTCTCGTCACTGTAGCAATCATCATCAAACGAGCCGTCGAAGATGTCAAAACGCTGAAGGAAAGCGATCACCACCAGCACGAGCGGCATGACAAAGGTGAGCTTGACTCCCCTGAATATATTTATCTCCAAAAAATATGTGAGATCGGAAAGCGCGCCCGAGAGATGAGCCGCGCCGACAAACGAGACCAGCCCCGCCGCCGTGAACGCGCCAATCGAGCAGGCGATTAGTTTCCCGAGCGACCAGTTTTCACTGCCGGCCAAGCGGCGCATGATGTCAAGAACCATTATGACAGCAATCGCCGGAAACAGATTCGCGCTGGCGAGAGCGGCGAGCACGCGAACGGTATTGCCATGCCCCATCATCACCGGCACAGCCATTATAGCGGAGGCGGCGAGCCAAAGCAAATATTGCAGCCTGCGCCTCTCATTGAGCGCGGGAATGACAAGCGACATATACAGCACCCCTGCCGCCGCGACGCCAAGCATAACCAGCGAGCGAAGCACCGGCGAAACCTCGAACGGCTCAAACCAGCTCGCCGGGCCGAGCGAGAACCCCTTTGAGAGCAGGATGTCGCGAGTGTCCCTGATGTACTTCATGTTCGTCTCATAAAGCGTCATATCGGGCAGCGGCTTTTCAAACAAATGCAATAGGTCGATGCGGATATTGCGCTCCTCGTCCGTGTTAGCCCATCGCTCCACGGCGACGTCCATCTTTATCTTGGGCATCTCGTCCTTCGGAACGGAGTAGAGGCGAGCAAGACGATAGTCATATCCCTGCGCCATCTCCAAAAGGCCGTCCTGCTTGTAATATTGCAGCTGCGTCGGTGCCTCGATGCCGCCAAGGGTGATATTTCGCGCCCTGCATTCATCCACGACGAGATTCAGGAGCTTCGGCGAGCCTAGTGCCTCCGTGCCGGAAAAGACAATCTCCGACACCTTGATACCATCGAGACGGCTGAAAACGTGCTTTATGTCCTTTTCCGTCACCTTCGTGTAGTTGCTCGGACGGGCTATGACATAAAATCCCGCCTCGTTGACCGCCCTCATCTCGTCTGTGGGCATCCCGATATTCATTTTCTCGAATGATTTCCAGTTCGCCTTGACCGCAAGAGCCTCATGCCCGTCCACGGTGAAAGGGCGCACTCGGTCGGGGCCGAGCCTGTAAATCAAATCCTCGCGCACTTCCCTGTATGTCGTCTCGTCGCGCCCCGTCACATAAATCTCCGTGCCGACAATCTCGCCGCTCTCGACGAGGCGGCGCCAGTCGGGGCTGACGAGCGAGCCCGACTCATACCGCTCCAGTATATCGCTGCCGCGCGTGGCAGTAGTCTTGCCATTGACATTCAGCTTTTTGAACGTGGTCTCATATACGGCGAGCGACGTGATGCCCGCGTCCTTCGCGTCAGCGAGCACCCTCGACGGGGGAAGCCCCTCCATCTCCGCGAGAGTCAAAAGACTCTCATAGTCGATAGCGAGATCCACCTGACGATTAGCGCGCTCCGCGCCGTACCGCATCACATTCACCGCAAGCGACGCGCCGAGACCAATGACAATCATCAAAATGAGAAACGGATTGTATTTGAAATATTTCAAAATAATTCACCTTAAAATTGATACTGCCAGTTCACTTTTTATGGTGGTGACTCGCGGTCAGCACCGCCTGTCCGTCCTGCTGCTCTATTTCGTCCAGCTCGACAGGCAGCTTCATCCTGTTGAAATCCACCAACTCTATGTCGCCGAGCAGGTCACCGGCTATGCCGCCCTTCCCAAAAAACGAATGTTTTAGGTCGATGCGGGTCATCTGGAGCATTATCGCGTTCTTCTCGCCGTAAAGCCTGCACTCTACATTCACATTGACCTCATTGCCGAACAGCTTGACCTTGCCATCGACAATCGCCTTTTTTGGCGTTAGCTTGACGGACACATCGCTTACATGCTCGACCTTTCGGTTTATCAAATCCGCGAGGCTTTCCTCCGTCACGATGCCGCGCAGCTCCAGCCTCTCCGCGCCGTCAATATAAAACTTTCCCTTGTCGGTATCTCCCCTTGCCTTGCCCATCAGGACCTTCGGCGGTATATCGACCTTGTCGCCGATCAGCGTCATGCGCGCCACGCGCAGATCCCCAAGCAGCGCGTCTTCAGCCTCCAGCTCGAAATGCCCGAAATGCCCTCCGAACATCCGAACCGCCGGAAAGGACGAGACATCAGCCGTCACCTCGTCCGTCTGAAGCACAGCCTGAAGCTGCGACCTCACGGCGCGAGAGGCGACAGCGGGCAGAATGAGCTCCGTGGCACCGAAAGCAATGCAAAGGAAAACGACTAATCCCAATAAAAATTTTTTCATGATGAGTACCTGCTAATTATATCTCGTGGTTGGCCTTCGCCGCAAGATACGCCTCTATGAATGTGTCAATCTCCCCGTCCATTACCGCCTGCACGTTGCCGGTCTCCGCGTTCGTGCGGTGATCCTTGACCATCGTGTATGGCTGAAACACGTACGAGCGAATTTGGCTGCCCCACTCGATTTTCTGCTGGTCGCCCTCCAGCTTTGCCTTTTCTTCCTCTTTCTTCTCCATCTCCAGCTCGAACAGCTTCGCGCGGAGCATCATCAGGCATCGCGCCCTGTTCTGTATCTGGGAGCGCTCATTCTGGCACTGCACCACTATACCCGTCGGGATATGCGTCATGCGCACGGCCGACGATGTCTTGTTTATGTGCTGCCCGCCCGCGCCACTGGAGCGATAAGTATCCACGCGCACATCGTCCATATTGATTTTTACCTCGACAGCGTCGTCAATCTCCGGCATGATGTCGCACGCGCAGAAAGAAGTATGGCGGCGGGCATTCGAGTCAAAAGGCGATATGCGCACGAGGCGATGGACGCCCTTCTCGGATTTCAAAAAGCCGTACGCGTTTGTCCCCTTTATGAAAAGCGTCACCGACTTTACCCCGGCCTCGTCGCCCGGCAGCAAATCCACCGTGTCGACATCAAAGCCGTGCCGCTCCGCCCATCTCCCATACATGCGCAGGAGCATCTGCGTCCAGTCCTGCGCCTCGGTGCCGCCCGCGCCCGCGTGGAGCGTGAGGATGGCGTTGCTCGCGTCGTACTCGCCCGAGAGCAAAACAGTAAGCTCCAAAGACCTGACATCATCCTGAAGCGACCTCAACTCTTCCTTCACGTCCGCCTCGGTCACGTCCTCTGGCGACTCGACTGCCAGCTCAAATAGAGCCTCCAGGTCGTCCGCCTTCACCACGAGCGACTTATATTTATCGACGCTCACCTTTACGTCGTTCAGTTCCTTGTTCAGCTTCTGCGCCCTCTCAGCGTCGTTCCAAAAATCCGGCTCGCCCATTTTGTATTCGAGCTCGGCTATCTTCTCCTCCTTTTGGGCGACGTCAAAGAGATGACCCCATTTCGTTTAATTTATCGCGCAGGGCCGTTATAGGCGCCTTAAAATCTTCCAGCATTAACGAATCACTTCCTGACATATAATATGTAAAAAATTACTTATTTTTCCCGCAGCAATTCTTATATTTCTTGCCGCTGCCGCAGGGGCAAGGGTCGTTTCTCCCGACGTGCTCCGAGCGCACAGGCTTTTTCTTCGCGGGCTGCTGATTTGACTCCGCCGCGCTCGTGTCCTCGCCGTGGCTGGCCTGCGCGGTGGCGAGCCTGTCCTCGACCTGCCGCCTCTCCTCCGTGACGACCGAGACGCGATACATCAGCTTCGCTATGTCCGTCTGAATCTCGTTTATCATCTCCTCGAACATATCATAGCCCTTTATCTTGTACTCGACAAGCGGGTTCCTCTGCCCGTACGCGAGGAGATTGATGCCCTGACGCAGCATATCCATGTGGTCGAGATGCTCCATCCAGTGATTATCCACGACGCGCAGCATGACGACCTTCTCCAGCTCGCGCATGATCGGCTCGCCGAACTGCTCCTCGCGTGCCTTGTAGCTCGACTCGGCAAGCTCGGTGAGCGTCTCCTGCAGCTCGTCGCGGCTCATCTGCTCCAGCTCCTCCTTGTCGAGCGAGCCGCTCGGCGCATATATGCCCTCCGCGTCCTCGATGAGCGAGTCAAGCGACCACTCCTCGGGGTACAGTTTCTCGTTGGCGTACTGATTCATCTCGGACTTTATAATCTCGCCGACCATGTACATTATATTGTCGCGCAGATGGTCGCCCATCAGCACTTTCTTTCTCTGCGCGTAAATGACCTCGCGCTGCTGGTTCATCACGTCGTCGTATTCGAGGACGTTCTTGCGCATCTCAAAATTGCGCGCCTCCACCTTCTTCTGGGCGTGCTCGATTGAGCGCGTTATGAGGCTGTGCTCTATCGGCTCGTCCTCCTCCATGCCCAGCTTGTCCATCACGGCGGCGATATTGTCAGACGCGAACAATCTCAGCAGGTCATCCTCCAGCGACAAATAAAATCTCGAGGAGCCCGGGTCGCCCTGACGCCCCGAACGCCCTCGGAGCTGATTGTCGATTCTCCTCGACTCGTGCCTCTCCGTGCCGATTATAGCTAGCCCGCCAAGCTCCGCGACACCGTCGCCGAGCAGTATGTCCGTCCCGCGCCCCGCCATGTTCGTGGCTATCGTCACGGCGTCACGCTGCCCGGCATCCTTGATTATCTGCGCCTCCTGCTCATGGTACTTCGCGTTCAGCACATTATGGGGGATGCCGTTCTTCTTCAGCAGCGCGGACAAATCCTCGGACTGCGTTATCGACGTCGTGCCTATCAGAATCGGGCGACCCGTGGCGTGCATCTCCGTCACCGCATTCGCGACCGCCTTGTACTTCGCACGCTTCGTCTTGAATATCAAGTCAGGCTCATCGACTCGGATCACCGGCTTATTCGTCGGGATGACCACGACGGGGAGCTTGTAAATCTTTACGAACTCGTCCTCCTCCGTCTTCGCCGTGCCCGTCATGCCCGCGAGCTTCCCGTACATGCGGAAATAATTCTGGAACGTGATTGTCGCGAGCGTCTGGGACTCGCGCTGAATCCTGACGCCCTCCTTCGCCTCTATCGCCTGATGGAGGCCGTCGGAATAGCGGCGACCGAACATGAGGCGGCCGGTGAACTCATCGACAATTATGACCTCCCCGTCCCTGACGACATAGTCCCTGTCGCGGAACATGAGGGCCTTTGCCCTGAGAGCCGCCATGAAGCAATGCGAGTACTCAATATTTTCGGGCGCATATAAATTCTTGACGCCAAGTATCTGCTCGACCTTGCGCACCGACTCGTCGCTCGGCGCGACCGTCTTCTGCTTCTCGTCCACCGTGTAGTCCTCGCCGCGCTTCAGCGTCGCGACAGCCTGCGCCATGCGGGCATAAACCTCGGTCGACTTCGCGCCGGGGCCCGATATGATGAGCGGCGTCCTCGCCTCATCAATCAATATGCTGTCAACCTCATCGACAATGGCATAATGGAGGTCGCGCTGAACCATTTGATCCGGCGAGATTACCATGTTGTCGCGCAAATAGTCAAAGCCGTACTCATTATTCGTGCCGAATGTGACATCGCACGCGTACGCCATCTTGCGCTCGGGGAAATCCATGTCGTGCTCTATCAGCCCGACCGTTAGCCCGAGGAATTTATAAAGATGCCCCATCCACTCGCTGTCACGGCGCGCGAGGTAATCATTGACCGTGACCATGTGGACTCCCTCGCCCGTCAGGGAATTGAGATAGACCGGCAGCGTCGCCACCAGCGTCTTGCCCTCGCCCGTCTTCATCTCGGCAATCTTTCCCTCATGGAGCGCGATGCCGCCCAAAAGCTGAACATCGAAATGGCGCATCCCCAGCACTCGGCGGCTGGCCTCACGGCAGACAGCGAAAGCCTCCGGCAATATATCATCCAGCGTCTCCCCCTCGGCGAGCCTTTCCTTGAACTTCTGCGTGTTGCCGGCGAGCGTCGAGTCGGAAATATTCGCCAGCCCGGCCTCGAGGCTGTTGATTTTATCGACGGTCTTTTGCATTCTTTTTATTTCTTTATCGTTGTTGTCACCTAAAAACCTCTTGAGAAAGTTAAACAAATCCCAACCACTCCTTGAGAAAAAACATAATAAAACATCGACACCATTCTTCGACCAAAAAATCAACTAAAATTTGGCCGAGGATGCGCCTGCCATGCAGTCTCATACAGCCTCAGTAAAGATTTAAGAATATTAACCGTGACAAGTATGATATACTTAAATCATCACACATTGACGTTCAATTTTACCATAATATAAAACCGAAAGCAAAAATATATACGGCGTTTATGAAAAAATTACAAATAAAAAATTGATTATGTCGCAGGACTGTTTTTAGAACTTTCCCTGTTCACGTCCTATAACAATAGAAGGAATAAAAATTTTCTATACTTTCTTCCCTGAGACATGATATAATAACGGCGAAGAAGGACGGGAGGATGGACGCATGAGGACAGAAAGCGATACCGCGAGCGGAGTGTTCATGGACGACGCCAACGCCTCCTATGACAAAGCCGCCAAAAGATTTCTGTCCGAGAGAGTCCTGCTGGCATGGATTCTTAAATATCTCGTCGCGGAATTTCGGGATTGCTCTCTAAGGGACATCGCTGAGAAATACATCGAGGGCGACCCCACGCTGACCGTCGGCACCATCCCCGTCGACC
>JAFTAB010000039.1 GCA_017458745.1 Schwartzia sp. (in: firmicutes)
CGTGCCATTCTTGGCGAGGTGCCGCACACCGGGACGCTCCGATATGTCGACGCGAAAGATGAGCGCACGAATAATCCGCTCATAGGTTATGTGCCGCAGTATCTCTCTTTTGATGTGTCGGCTCCAGTTTCGGTGATTGACCTTTTCATGGCGGCTTTGTCACGCCGCCCCGCGTGGCTTTTCTCGTCGCATCATCTGAGGGCGCGCGTCAAGGAGGATTTGTCGCGCGTGCGCGCCGAGCATCTGATTGACCGACGACTCGGCGCGTTGTCGGGCGGCGAGCTGCAGAGGGTGCTGCTAGCGCTCGCGCTTGACCCGATGCCCGACCTCCTGCTGCTCGATGAGCCTGTGTCGGGAGTGGATCGCAACGGGCTGGAGCTTTTCTATGATATTCTCGCGGAGCTTCGCGCGAATGAGGATATGGCGATCATACTCATTTCACATGATCTCCCCCTCATGGCGCGTCACGCCGATCAGGTGGTGCTGCTCAACCATGGCGTTGTGATGAGCGGTACTCCCGAGGAGGTTTTCGGCGATGAGAGGACGCGGAGCATTTTCGGGGCGGTGATATAGTGGAGAATTTTTTCGCGTATGAGTTCATGCGCAATGCTTTTTTTGCGGTGCTCTTGGTGACGCCGCTTTTCGGGTTGATGTCCACGATGGTGGTATCAAACCGCATGGCGTTTTTTGCGGACTCGCTCGGGCACGGCGCATTCACGGGCATCGCTGTCGGGGCGATATGCGGGATGGTCTCGCCGCGCGTTTCGCTTGTCATTTTCTCTGCGCTTTTTGCGGTGTTTGTGACGTACATAAAGAGCCGCAGTCTCGCCTCGACGGACACGGTGATTGGAGTTTTCTCGTCAACGGCGATAGCCATAGGGCTTATGATTATGTCGCGCGGCGGAGGATTCAATAAGTTTTCCTCGTATCTGATTGGCGATATTTTGTCTGTCACGAGGGATGAGATCGTCATGCTGGCGGTGGTTTTCGCGGCTGTGATGGCAGCGTGGGGCGTGCTTTTCAATCCGCTGCTCATGCTCTCGATTAATGCGCCCTTCGCTCGCAGCAGGGGAATAAATGTGTTTTGGATTGAGGCGGCTTTCGCGTCGCTCGTCGCGGTGGTGGTGGCAGTGAGCATCGAGTGGGTCGGGATCCTGATAATTAATTCTCTTTTGGTGCTTCCGGGCGCGGCGGCGAGAAACGTGGCAAGCGATGTGAAATCGTACACGCTTATGTCGGTGGCCATTGCGCTGGTCTCGGGCGTGGCCGGGCTGATAATAGCTTATCTGTGCGACGTGGCGGCGGGAGCGACGATAGCGCTGGCAGCGTCGGCGATTTTTTTCGTGACGATGGCGGCGAGGAGAAAATAAAAAAAGAGTTCTGATTTGAATTAAAACATCAATAAGTCAAATTTTTTTATTGTAAATATTGAAAATCAGCGTTATAATGTATTTGCAAAAAGTCAAATAGTCAATCAATGAATTTGCTATTTTTTATTGAGGGTGATTTATCGTGAGCAATATCGCTGATTTGATTGAGAGCTATATCCTGGGGCAGCTCGCCCAGCGCGACGACGGGCATGTGGAGCTGCGGCGCACGGACATCGCTAACAAGATTGAATGTGCCCCGTCGCAGATAAGCTATGTCCTGTCGACGCGGTTCACCCCGACCAAGGGGTTTGTCGTGGAGTCGAGGCGCGGGATGGGAGGATTTATCCGCATCACGCAGGTTCCGGTGCAGAATCTGGTGTATCAGGACATGATGGGGAAGATTGATGAGAATACTCCCGTGGAGGCTGTTCGCTCGATGGTGGCGTATCTGCTGAAGCATCAGATGATAACGAACCGGGAGGCGGCTCTGCTGGTGCCGATGATAAACACGGCGTATCAAAATTTAGAGGGTGAGGAAAGGGTGGCGCTGCTCAGGGCGCTGCTGCTGACTCTTGAAAGGATGTCATAAAATGCTGTGCGACGATTGCCATAAGAATGAAGCAAATATTCATATAACGCAGATAAGCTCCGAGGGTAAAATCGACAAGCACCTTTGCGAGGCGTGCGCCGCGAAGTACGGTGATTTCCCGCCGCCGGGGGCGAAGGATTTCACCGTGAATGATTTCCTGAAGGGGATTTTCGGGAAGCCTGTCGAGGAGCAGGAGACCCCGCCGCCGACAGGGCTGGTGTGCCCGAATTGCGGCATGACGTTCGAGGATTTCGCTCACAGCGGAAAGATTGGTTGCAGCGTGTGCTATGATACTTTCAGGCGTCAGATTACCCCGCTGCTCACTCGCATACATGGGGCGAGCGCGCACAGCGGCAAGATACCTCGCCGCTCCGGCGGCGCGCTCGTCGCTCGCCGCGAGGTGGAGATTTTGAAGGAGAAGCTGAATAACGCCGTGAAAAATGAGGAGTATGAGAACGCGGCAAAGTACCGCGACGAGATTCGCGCATTGGAGAAAAAGATGAGCGAGAGGGCAAGGGCGAAGAAGGAGGCGACGGGCGATGCCGGTGAATGACATTTATCGGGATTATCGTTTGCCGTGGTTCGGCGCGGCAGGGAAATCGAGCGACGTCGCTATTTCGAGCCGCATTCGTTTGGCGCGTAATTTTGAGAGGCTGCCTTTCCCTAACAGAGCCGACCTGAAGCAGCTCGCGGAGGCGCAGAGACGCGCCGCGTCGGTATTCAGCGAGGTAGAGAACGCGGCGGGGATGGAGTTTGACGTGGTGGGAATGGACGGCCTCACGCCTCTGGAACGTCAGGTGCTGGTCGAGAAGCAGCTGATAACGGAAAATCTCGTGAAGCAGCCGCAGTACAGGAGCGCGTATATCAGCGCGAATCGCTCCGCCTCGATAATGGTGAACGAGGAGGATCATCTTCGCATACAGTGCATGGCGCCGGGGCTTGACCTAGCGTCGCCTTTCGAGCTCGCGACGAAGATGGACGACGTGATAGAGAGCAGGCTCGATATTGCTTTTGATGAGAAGATGGGCTATCTCACGTCTTGCCCGACGAATCTGGGCACGGGGCTTCGCGCGACGGTGCTGCTGCATCTGCCGGGGCTGAATTACACGCGGAACATGAGCAATATCAGCAATATTTCCCAGCAGCTGGGGCTGTCGGTGCGCGGGCTTTACGGCGAGGGCAGCGAGACGGTCGGCAATATTTTCTCTGTTTCCAATCAGATGACGCTCGGGTTCACGGAGCAGGGGCTTATCGACAATCTGACGAGCGCGGTGTCGGAGATAATAGAGCACGAGAGACGCGCGAGAAAGGCATTGATGATGTACTCGCGGGAGCGCATCGAGGACGCAGTGTGGAGGGCATACGGCGTGCTGAAATATGCGAGGTCGCTCGGGGAGGGCGAGACGCTGGAGCTGATCAGCAAGGTGAGGCTGGGGCTGGATCTCGGCCTCATCCATGAGGCGGCGGCGGAGAAGTTCGCGGAGCTGATAGTGGCGAGCCGCCCGAGCTATCTGAAAAATCTCGCGGGCAATGAGAACCTCGCTGGCACGGAGCTGGCGCACGAGAGGGCATCGGTAGTCCGCAGGATTCTGACGGACGCGGATGAGTGACTTTGAGGATATTTGAAGAAATGAATTTGAAGAAAAGAAGTGAAGCGATATAATGAATACCCGGTTTACCTCCCGCGCCGTACGCGCGCTGAAGTTCGCGCAGTACGAGGCTCAGGAGATGGAGCAGAATTACATCGGGACGGAGCATCTGCTGCTCGGGCTGGTGCATGAGCCTGAAAGCGTGGCGGCGCGGGCACTGTCGGAGATAGGGCTCGACCTTGACACGGTGCGCGAGCACGCTATCAGCGTCGTGGGCGAGGAGGACAGCGAGGCATCGGACAACCCTTATTATACGCCGAACGCGAAGCGCGTGATGCAGATGGCGCTGGAGGAGGCGCAGGGACTCGGGCATAATTATGTCGGCACGGAGCATATACTGCTGGGGCTGATGCGCGAGAATGACAATATCGCTGCTCGTGTCCTGACCTCGCTCGGCGCAGACGAGCATCTGGTGCGCGAGGCTGTGATGGGGCTGCTGGGCGCGACGGCCGACGGCGACGCGGCGCAGGGACGCTCTGACGGGCAGGGCAACGCTAAGACTCCGCTGCTGAATAAATTCGGACGCTCGCTCAATGACATGGCGGCGCATGACAAGATGGACCCGGTCATAGGGCGCGAGAGGGAGATTCAGCGCGTGATACAGATTCTCTCGCGGCGCACGAAGAATAATCCTATCCTGCTCGGCGAGCCGGGCGTTGGCAAGACGGCGATAGCGGAGGGACTGGCTCAGGCAATAGTGTCGGGCAGCGTGCCGTACATGCTTGCAAATAAGCGCATCATGCTGCTCTCCACCGCGTCGATAGTCGCGGGCACCAAGTACCGCGGCGAATTTGAGGAGCGCATGAAGGGCATAATAGACGAGCTGCGAAGGTCTAAAAATGTGATTTTGTTCATAGACGAGCTGCACACGCTCGTCGGCGCGGGCTCGGGCGAGGGCTCTCTTGACGCGGCGAATATATTGAAGCCGGCTCTCTCGCGCGGGGAGATACAGATAATCGGCGCGACGACGCTTGACGAGTACAAGAAATATTTTGAGCGGGACAAGGCGCTCGCGCGGAGATTTCAGACTATCATGGTCGAGGAGCCGACGGTCGATGACACGATAAAAATCCTTTTGGGGCTTCGCGACAAGTACGAGGCGTTTCACCGCGCGCGCATTACCGACGAGGCGATAGAGGCGGCGGTGAGAATGTCGCACAGGTACATTACCGACAGGTTTTTGCCGGACAAGGCAATAGATCTGATGGACGAGGCGGCATCCAAGGTGCGCATGAAGGCGGTGGCGCAGCCCGACGATGTGAAGGTGATGGAGAAAAAGCTCGCTGACATACGCGTGGAGAAGATGGCGGCGATAAACGCGCAGGAGTATGAGCGGGCGGCGAAGCTGCGCGACAGCGAGGGCGAGCTGAAGAACGCTTTGGAGGCCGCGAGGACGGCGTGGCATCGTGACGAGAACACGCACATCGTCGTGGAGGCCGACGACATAGCCGAGGTGGTGGGGCAATGGACGGGAATCCCCGTGAAGCGCATCGCCGCCAAGGAGTCGGAGCGTCTGCTCAAACTTGAGAAGCTGCTCAAAAAGCGCGTGGTAGGGCAGGACGAGGCGGTGGTCGCGGTATCAAAGGCGATACGCCGCGCAAGGGCAGGACTGAAAGATCCCAAGAGGCCCATTGGCTCTTTCCTGTTTTTGGGGCCGACTGGCGTCGGGAAAACGGAGCTGGCGAGGACTCTCGCGGCGACGCTTTTCGGCAGCGAGGACAGCATCATCCGCATCGACATGTCGGAGTACATGGAGAAGTACTCGGTTTCGCGCATGATAGGCGCGGCTCCGGGGTACATCGGCTACGACGAGGGCGGGCAGCTCACGGACGCGGTGAGGAAAAAGCCGTACAGCATCGTGCTTTTTGACGAGATCGAGAAGGCAGACCAAGAGGTATTCAATTTGCTCCTTCAGGTGCTGGAGGATGGGCGGCTCACCGACGGGCAGGGACGCACGATTGACTTCAAGAACACGGTCATAATCATGACGAGCAACGTGGGAGCGCAGATGCTGCGCGACGAGGCACCCGCCATGGGATTTTTGACGCACGAGGCGACGCAGGAGGAGCGGGCACGCGATGTCAAAAAGCTGGTCATGGGCGAAGTGAAAAAGACATTCAAGCCGGAATTTCTCAACCGCATAGATGAGACGATTGTTTTCCGCCCGCTTGGAAAGGACGAGCTGGCGCAGATTGTCGATATACTGCTTGGCGGCGTGAGGGAGAGGCTAAAGGAGAAAAAGATAGATTTGGCGATAAGCCCGGCTGCGAAGGCGAGGCTCATAGAGCAGGGCACTGATTTCAAATTCGGGGCGAGACCGCTGAAGCGGGCAATACAAAAGCACGTGGAGGACTCAATAGCGGAGCAGATACTCGCAAAGAAATTCGAGGCGGGCGACACAATCTATATCAAAAAGACAAACGGCGAGCTTGAGTTCGTGAAAAAGGGCGAGGCAGCAAAGGAGCCGGAAGAAACTGTCGAGGAATAGAATAAGTGATTAAAAGCAATGTCGAGCATACTTGACGTTGCTTTTTTGTTTTGCTACTATTCTTATTGATTAGCATTGTTGGCTGAAAATGGTATCACTGCGACGCATGATGCAAATCAATTTCAGTCGGCGAATTGAAAGAAAGTCGATGATTGGGTGAAAGACGATAAAATATGAAAAGCAATATGAAATCCAAGAAAAAGACCACTTTTGTTTGTCAGGAATGTGGGTATGATTCCCTGAAGTGGATGGGGAGGTGCCCCGGGTGCGGGGCATGGAACACGATGGTCGAGGAGTCGGTGCCGCAGGCGAAGGATGACAGGCAGTCGCGGACGGGGCTGACGGACGCTCATCCTCCGCTGCCAATCGGCGAGGTGGCGATAGAGGATTTCCCGCGATTCGGCACGGGCTCCGATGAGCTGGACAGGGTGCTCGGCGGGGGCATCATCCCCGGCTCCATCGTGCTGATAGCGGGCGATCCCGGCGTGGGCAAGTCGAGCCTCATGCTTCGCGTGTGCGCTGCCGTCGCGCGAGGGGGGAAACGCGCCCTCTATGTGACGGGCGAGGAGAGCACGCGGCAAGTGAGAATGAGAGCGGACAGGCTCGACGCGATAGACGACAGTCTCTTTGTCGTCAGCGAGACAAATCTGGAGACAATCGCAGGTCATGTCGAGACGGTTAGGCCCGACATTCTAATAATTGATTCGATACAGACGATTTTTCGCCCCGACATGGAGAGCGCGGCCGGCAGCGTGAGCCAAGTGCGCGAGTGCTCGGTGGAGCTTTTGAGAATCGCAAAGACGCATGGAATAGGGCTTTTCGTCATAGGCCATGTGACGAAGGACGGCAGCCTCGCGGGGCCGAGAGTGCTGGAACACATCGTTGACACGGTTCTTTTTTTCGAGGGGGAGAAGAACGCGGAGTATCGCGTGCTGCGTGCCGTGAAAAATCGCTTCGGCAGCACTAACGAGATTGGGCTGTTTGAGATGCGCGACTCGGGGCTGGTCGATGTGCCCGACGCGTCGAAGATGTTTCTGTCAGACAGGGCGGCAGACGCGGGGACAATCATAATCCCGACTGTCGAGGGCACGCGCCCGCTGCTCGTCGAGGTGCAGGCTCTCGTCGCGGCGACGCCTTTCCAGCCTGCGCGCCGCACGACGGACGCGGTGGACGTGAAAAGGCTTCAGCTCCTTTTGGCAGTGCTGGAGAAGCGGGTGAAGCTGCCGATGGGTACTTGCGATGTTTATGTGAAGGCGGCGGGCGGCATAAAAATTGATGAGCCTGCTGCCGATCTCGGGCTTTGCATAGCCATGGCGTCGAGCCTCGCGGGGCGCGTCCCGAAGGAGAAAATGATAGTCTTTGGCGAGGTCGGCCTGTCGGGCGAGGTCAGAGCGGTGAGCCAGGCCGAGCAACGCATACGCGAGGCGGCGAGGCTGGGATTCACCTCGGCCGTCATGCCCGCCAAGAACGCGAGCAAGCTGAAAAATCTGAGGCTCGGCGAAATGGAGATTTGCCCTGTCGAGACGATAGGCGACGCATTGAGAATCGCCTTGCCCAGAAGCTGATTTATATTAAAAAAATTAATACTTGCATATATGTTCATATATAATATATAATGGTAGCGATGAAGAAAAAATCTCTGATGATTTTTTTATAATAATCACAGAGGATGTATGAGCAAACAGGAGGAAATCGCTATCATGGCTGCTGATTTTGATGGGTATGATGTCAAAGAGTTCTCGGATATGAACGATGAGACGAGCGACAGATTGGCGGAGCTGTTCAAGGTGCTCGGGGACCCGACGC
>JAFTAB010000040.1 GCA_017458745.1 Schwartzia sp. (in: firmicutes)
CGGCGCGAAGTACACGCGCCCCAGATCGAAAAGGCCGGCTCGTTTCGTCCACGTCGAGGAATTTTCGACTAAGGAGGAGGCGATGAGCCGCGAGTGCGAGATAAAAAAGATGACGCGTGGCAAGAAGGTGGCGCTGATCAAAGAAACGCCGAGAAGTTAGGGAGATTTTCATTATAGTTCCCGATAGTATTTTTCATGGAATCTGTTTTCATAATCGGTTCATGGCGCTTGTAAAAACAGGTTCTTAATTTCGTTGACAATGACGAGCAAAATAAATATAATATGGGATAATTGGGGTAAAAACTCAAAATCGGGGGAAAGCTGACTGATCGAGGCAGAAATTTTGACGAGAAAATCGTCGGGTAGAATGTCGAGATAATCGGTTTTTCCTAAACTGTAGGAGGAAAGAATATTTTGTCGATTGAAGTTGGTGGCATCGTGGAGGGCACTGTTACCGGCATCACGAAGTTTGGCGCGTTCGTTGAGCTGGAGGGCAAAAAGACCGGGCTAATTCATATCTCGGAGGTTGCCGATGTCTATGTGAATGATGTCAATGATTTTCTCAAGGTCGGGCAAAAGGTGAATGTGAAGGTGCTGACGGTCGACGACCGCGGCAAGATTGGCCTTTCAATCAAGAAGGCGCAGCCCAAGGCTCCTGCCGGGCAGGGGACAGGGCAGGGCCCCGCTCCGAGGCAGATGAGGCCTCAGATGGCGAATCGCCCGCAGGGCGGCACGGATTTTCATCGCGGCGGTCAGCCGCGGTTTACGGCAGGACCTCTTTCCTTCGAGGATAAATTATCCAGATTTTTAAAGGACAGTGACGAACGGCTGACGGATCTCAAGAAAAAGACAGATTCGAAGCGCGGAGGGCGCGGGGCTCGTCGCTCAGGCTGATAGCTAAAGCACTCTCTAAAGGGAGTGCTTTTTTTATGTATAATTCTTTCATTGATAAGATGGTGAGGTTTGCGCATCTTCATCGTCTTTGGCGACGCGGCGACGCCGTACTTGTCGCCTGCTCGGGAGGGCCGGACTCGCTCGCCCTGCTCGATTCCCTGCTCTCGGTCAGGGAGGATGAGCATATTCTCATAGTTGCCGCCCATTTTGAGCACGGCATTCGCGGCGAGTCATCGCGCGAGGACGCGGAGTTTGTGAAAAATTTCTGCTTGTCGCGCGAGGTCGAGTGCCATGTGGGGCATGAGGACATTCCGGGGTACGCGCGTGAGCGCCGCGTCTCGATAGAGACGGCGGCCCGCGAGCGGAGATATGAGTTTTTGCGCCGAGTGGCGGGCGAGATTGATTGCCCCGGGGAGCCTCTTATCGCCGTCGCCCACCAGAGGGACGATCAGGCGGAGACAGTGCTCATGCACATTATCCGGGGAGCGGGAGTTGAGGGCCTTTCCGGGATGCGGCCGAGGAGCGGCAATATCATTCGACCGCTGCTCGCTGTTTCGCGGGCGGAGGTAGAGGGGTACTGCTCGGAGCGTCGTCTTTCGCCGCGCCATGACGAGACGAATGATGAGACGGACGCGACGAGGAATCGTGTGCGCCGCATTCTCATGCCACTGATACGCGAGCAGTTCAATCCCTCGATTGACGACGCGCTGTGTCGGCTCGCTCAGTCGGCTTTCGATGAGAATGACTTCGTTTCCTCGGAGGCGGAACGTGTCTTTGGGGATGTCGTGAGGGTTGACGCGGAGATGAAATGTTGCATCATCAACCGCGAAAGGTACAAGAGCCAAAGTAATATCATCAGGCACAAAATCCTGTCACGCGCGGCGGAGTTAATGGGGATGTATCAGAATTTGACCCGAGCGCATTATGAAGCTGTCGATGAGCTGGCATTGAGCGGGCGGGCGGGAGCGAGAGCGGTGCTGCCGTGCGGCGCTGAGGCTGTCGTTGAATATGGCGATATGCGCATATCGAGGTGTCCCCGTGGGGCTGAAATTGTCACGGAGGATGAGAGAATTTCAGGCCTCGGCAAATTCGATTTGCCTGCTTTCGGCGTTTCGATTCGTGTTGAAAAAATAAACTTCATGCCGGATGCGCTGTCACAGAATGAGGCTGCCGTCGACGCTGACGCGCTCCCGTTCCCTTGGACTGTCCGCTCGCGCCGTGACGGGGATGCCATCATGACCGAGAGCGGCACGCAAAAGATAAAAAAGATTTTCATTGACAGGAAAATCCCGCGCGATGATCGCGATAAAATGCCGATATTCATGTCGGGCGGGACGATATTTTGGATTGGCGGAGTGCGCCGGGCAAATGTCGGAATGGTGACGGCGGCGACAAAAAGTATTATTCGTGTAAAAATGATTTGGCGGGAAAGAGCAGAATCACAAGGAAATTTCAGGGGGGACTCAAAATGATGATGGACGATGTCGAGCGCGTGCTTTTTACGCCCGAGGAGATTGAGAAAAAGGTCGCGGAGCTCGGCAGGAGGATTACCGAGGATTACGATGGGGAGGATGTCGTTGTCGTCGGAGTGCTGAAGGGCGCGGCGGTATTCACGACCGATCTCGTGAGGAAGATTAATCTTCCGGTGCAGCTTGATTTCATAGTGGCGTCGAGCTACGGAAACGGCGCGACGACGAGCGGCACGGTCAAGATAAAAAAAGATCTGGATACCGACATCAAAGGGCGAAACGTGCTGATATGCGAGGACATCATCGACACCGGCACGACGATGGCGAATCTTTTGAAAATGCTTCGGACGCGCGAGCCAAAGAGCCTGAGGCTCTGCGCTATTCTCTCAAAGCCCTCCCGCCGCATCGACGAGGTAAAAATTGATTACTGCGGATGGGAGGTGCCCGATGAATTTTTGGTCGGGTACGGGCTGGATTATAGCGAGCGGTATCGCAATATGCCCGCAATAGGAATATTGAAAAGGTCAGTGTACGAGAAGTGATGAAATATTATTTTATTGATGGTATAATTATTTCGCGCACAATACTGATAATGTAAATTTTAAGGCGCGCATGGAATAGAGGGAAGATATGTTTGAGCTGAACAAGTTCGCGCGAAATATTGGGTTTTATCTGCTTATTATTTTCGTCGCAATCACGATGATTGATTATTTTCAGACGCGCACGGTGCCGAAGCAGGAAATGTCGTACTCGGCTTTTTTGCAGCAGGTTGATAGTGGCGCGGTCGCCCGAGTCACTATCACCGACAACATGATTGACGGAGTGATGAATGACGGCACGGATTTTGTCACCGTGACCCCGGGTGCGCCGAATGGCGACCCGACTCTGATAAAGCGGCTCACGGAAAAGGGCGTCACCATACAGGCGAAGAATCCGCCTGAGCCTCCGTGGTGGATGCAGCTTGTCACGAGCTTTCTGCCTTTCATCATTCTCATCGGCGCGTGGCTGTTCTTCATGCAGCAATCGCAGATGGGCGGCGGACGCGTGATGTCCTTCGGCAGGAGCCGCGCCAGACTCTCGGGAGCCGACAAGGTCAAGGTGACTTTCAGCGACGTCGCCGGGGCTGACGAGGCAAAGCAGGAGCTGGAGGAGGTCGTGGAGTTCCTGAAGCATCCGAAGAAATTCAACGACCTCGGCGCGCGCATCCCGAAGGGCGTGCTGCTTTATGGCCCCCCGGGGACGGGAAAGACTCTGCTTGCCCGCGCGGCGGCGGGCGAGGCAAAGGTGCCGTTTTTCAGCATAAGCGGCTCGGACTTCGTGGAGATGTTTGTCGGCGTCGGCGCGTCACGCGTGAGGGATTTATTCGAGCAGGCAAAGAAAAATGCGCCCTGCATCGTTTTCATAGACGAGATTGATGCCGTGGGGCGTCAGCGCGGCGCGGGAGTCGGCGGCGGCCATGACGAGCGCGAGCAGACGCTTAATCAGCTTCTCGTCGAGATGGACGGATTCGCGGCGAATGAGGGCATCATCATAATCGCGGCGATGAACCGCCCCGATATACTCGATCCGGCTCTTTTGAGGTCGGGCAGATTCGACAGGCAGATAGTCGTTGACAAGCCTGACGTCAGAGGAAGGCTTGCGATACTGAAGGTTCACACGAAGGGCAAGCCGGTGGACAAGGAAGCCGACCTCGACATTTTGGCGAGGCGCACGCCTGGGTTCACGGGCGCGGATTTGTCGAACCTAGTCAATGAGGCCGCGCTCCTCTCGGCTCGCCACGATAAAAAGACAATCAGCATGGAGTCGCTGGAGGAGTCAATCGAGCGGGTGATGGCTGGGCCTGAGCGAAAGTCGCGCATAATGAGCGACAAGGAGAAGAGGCTCACGGCGTACCATGAGGGCGGGCACACGCTCGTAGGCATGATGCTGCCGAATGCCGACCCCGTCCACAAGGTGACAATAATACCGCGCGGCAGGGCGGGCGGCTACACGCTGATGCTGCCGAAGGAGGATCGCTCCTATCAGACGCGCGGCGAGCTGATGGACGAGCTGAAGACGCTCCTCGCGGGCAGGGTCGCCGAGGAGGTCGTGCTCAAGGAGATTTCGACGGGCGCGCAGAGCGACATACAGAGAGCGTCGCGCATCGTGCGCAGCATGATAACGCAGTACGGCATGAGCGACGTGCTCGGCCCAATATCGTTCGGGGACAGCCCCGAGCATCAGGTGTTCCTCGGGCGAGATTTCAACAATCAACGCAACTACTCCGAGGATGTCGCCTGCGAGATTGACAAGGAAGTGCGCCGTTACATCGAGGACGCGTATGACGAGTGCCGCAAGATAATAACGACTAACATCGACAAGCTGCACACGATAGCGCAGGCACTCATTGAGCGCGAGACGCTTGACGCGCATGAGCTGGAGCAGCTCATGACGAAAGGCGCGATTTCCGAAAGTGGCGACGAGGGCGAGTCCGATGACAAGCCAAACGAGGCACCGCCTCTCACGCCTATTCCTCTGATGCCGGTATTCAATTCCGACAGCGGGCAAAAAGCCGCGGCAGATGAAGAGGACGAGGGAATCCCCCTTGGGGTTCCCGAGCCGAAGCTCAATATCACGACTCATGACAACGCGTGATTATGAATAAATTTTATTGGAGGAATTTTGTTTGACAGATATGGAGATAGCGCGGCGCGTTATTTTTTCGTTTATATGCGCCATGATTATAATCGGTATTTTCGGCAACATTGTCGGCGAGGAACGCAAAAAGATGTGGTTCAAGGCTCGCAAGCAGACAGGCTTTTTCAATCGCCGAGGCGTGCTCGGAAGATCCTTTCTTTTCGGCCGCCCAAAGACGAAGGAGGGATTAGGCATCGCGCTTGCCATTCTCGGCTGCGTGGCAGTCATGACGTATATAATTTTCATTGTGTGAGAATGTATGGATTTTGGCTCTGAATAAGGAACCGTGAGAAAATTAACTGAGCATTTTGGGGGCGAATAATGCCAGAGGCATATTGCCGCCACACGGAAATATATCATTATTGTTTTCGTGCAGGGCCCGAATTTTGATGAGAGTTTTCGCATCGGCGAAGTCTCTCTTTTTTTGCAAATATTGATAAATTTGATTTATGCTACGGGGAGGCGTTAAATTATGAAGAAAAATTTAATTGCGTTGTTTGTGGTTGCGATTTCTGTGCTGGCGCTCGCGGGATGCGGCGGCGGCGAGAAAAAGCCGGAGCCAAAGGAGGCGGCGAGCCCCTCATCATTCGCCGTTATAAAGGACGACCTCGGGCGCACGGTGACGCTCGACAAAAAGCCCGAGCGCATCGTCGTCACCAGCGCGTCATTCCTTGAGCCGCTGCACGAGGTCGGAGGCGATGTCGTTGGTCGACCTGACTCGCGCACGCTCATGCCCGACTATGCCAAGGACAAGGAGAGCGTCGGCAAGGTCTACAACATCGACATGGAGAAGGTCATCGCCTGCGCGCCGGATCTCGTCATCATAAACAAGGGCATGAACGAGAAGCTCGTGCAGCCGCTTGAGGCGACGGGGATCAAGACGCTGGTCGTTGACATGAAAAATTATGAGAATGTCAAGAACGAGGTGAAAATTTTCGCTCAGGTGACCGGGGAGAAGGAAAAGGGCGACGCCCTCGTGAAGGCGATGGACGACAAGATAGCCTCGATTGTATCGAAATTGCCGAAGGAGCCTCAGCCGCGCCGCGTCGTGATACTTCACAGCACGGCGCAGGGGCTGTCGGTGCAGCTTGAGACGAGCATAGCCGGCTCGGTCGCGAAAATGCTAGGATTCGACAACGTGGCTGCTAGCATGAAGGCGATGGAGGACAATCCCGATGCCGCACCGTACAGCATCGAGACATTGGTCGAGCAAAACCCCGAGATACTTTTCATCACGAGCATGGGGAAAATAGAGGACATAAAGCGCGGAATGGAAGAGACGATTGCCTCGAATCCAGCGTGGCAGACTATACCCGCCGTGAAGAATAAAAAACTTTTTTATCTCTCGCAGGAGCATTTTCTTTTGAGCCCCGGCATCCACTACCCGGACGCGGTGGAGGAAATGGCAAGGCTCATATATAATTTGGAATAAGGAATGATTTATTTTGAATGAGGTCAAATCATCGCTGGCTCGTCGCGGCATAGTTCTGATAATATTCGCCGCGCTCGTCGTCGTCGGACTGGTTGCCAGCATTACGATGGGCTCGGTGCGGATACCCGTGGGCGAGATTATTGATTCGCTTTCGGGCGAGGGCGCGGGCACGCACCAGCAAATAATTATGAATATTCGTCTGCCACGCACCATAGTCGCGGCGCTTGTCGGAGTGAATCTCTCCCTCTCGGGCGCGATACTTCAGGCGATAATGAAGAACCCTCTCGCCGACCCGCACATCATCGGCATATCGTCGGGCGCGGGGCTTACCGGCATCATGGTCATGCTCATGCTGCCGGGCCATGAGTATTTGGTTACGCCCGCGGCATTCGTCGGGGCGATGGGCGCGGCAACCTGCATATATATCCTCGCATGGAAGAACGGCATTCGCCCCGTGCGAATAATCCTCGCGGGCGTGGCAGTGTCGGCTTTCCTCGGCGCGGGCATCTCGGCTCTAATGATATTTTACAGCGACAAAGTTCACGGCGCGCTCATGTGGATGGTCGGCGGCCTTGCGGCGAGGAGCTGGCCGCACGTCGAGATAATCTACCCGTACACGATTATCGGATTGATACTCGCGCTGCTTGGCTCAAAGCATCTCAATATCCTCCAGCTAGGCGACGAGATAGCAAAAGGGCTGGGACTCAATGTCGAGATGACGCGCGTCGTGATGACGGCGATAGCGGCGATGCTCGCGGCGAGCGCAGTCTCCGTCGTGGGGCTGCTCGGATTCGTCGGGCTGATTGTGCCGCACGCGACGCGTCTATTGGTCGGCTCGGACTACAGATTTCTTTTGCCGGGCTCCGCTCTCTTCGGGGCGGCGGTCGTGATGCTTTCCGACACTTTCGCCCGAACAGCTTTCGCGCCGACGGAGCTGCCTGTCGGAATACTCATGGCGGTGCTCGGCGCGCCGTTCTTCCTGTTCTTGCTGAGGAGGGAACTCTGATGGCTTTGGAGGCAAAAAATCTCACGATAAAGATACAGGGCAGCACGATACTTCACGACGTGGATGTCACCTTCACCCCGAAAAAGCGCACGGCCATCATCGGCCCCAACGGCGCGGGCAAGTCCACGCTCCTGAAGGCGCTCTCATTCGTCAACCCGAAATATGATGGCGAGGTGCTGCTGGACGGGGAAAATATCCGCGCCATAGGGCGCAAAAAAATCTCGCAGCGCATCGCAATACTCCCGCAGTCGCCGCAGGCGCCCCCCGACGTGACGGTGGGGCAGCTCGTCGATTTCGGTCGATTCCCGTACAGGAGCTTTATCCGCGCGAGCGACCCCAAGGCGGACAGGGAGGCAGTGGAGTGGGCCATTGAGCGCACGCACCTCGTCGAGTATCGTGACAGACACGTCATGTCGCTGTCGGGCGGCGAGAGGCAGCGGGCGTGGATAGCGATGGCTCTCGCGCAGGAGCCGGAGATACTGCTGCTCGATGAGCCCACGACGTACCTCGACATAGGCCATCAGCTTGAGGTGATGAACATCGTCGAGGAAATAAATCGCGACTACGAGATGACTGTCATAATGGTGCTGCACGACATCAACCATGCGCTGCAGTATGCTGACGAGCTTGTCGTGATAAAAAATCACGGGGTTTTCGCGCAGGGCACGCCGAAGGATATTTTGAGCGTGGAGCTGTTGGCTCAGGTCTTCGGAGTGCGAGCCGACATTTTCAAAAACTCGCAGGGAGTCTCGGTGCTGTCGCCTGTCTCGCTCGTGAGGTAAGTGCAAGATAAAGAAGAAAAGCCGTTGCGATTCGCAGGAGCGAAAGCGACGGCTTTTTTATTTGAAAAATAAATATTCTTTTTGTTTTTGTTCCTCAAATATTTTTACAAAAAAAATAAAAAATCGCTTAAGATTTTTTTGTTTTTTACGATAACAAGTATAGGGAAATATATTCATCCGGAGAGGATGCCTCCAAAAACGCAGGACGGGATATTTTTCTGTGGAAAATTTTGAAAAACTGCGTTATAATATTGCGGTATAAGAGGAAGGGAGGGGAACCCGATGAGCGGGGGCATGAAAAGACCCATGAGCGCCGTGCAGGGAGATGCGGTAAACGGCACAGGACAGGGAACGTCGGGGAGCCACGAGTGGCAAAGATGAAAAAATAAATGTAAATTGCGGGCAAGGGGCCGGACCTTTCTCAAAGGGGGCTTTCGGGACGCCGACTGACAGACGCGTCTCGCCGCAAAGGCTAAAATGAAAGGAAGAATGATTCATCATGATGCGTTCTCTGTATTCGGGCGTCTCGGGACTAAAAAATCATCAGACGCGCATGGACGTAATAGGCAACAATATCTCCAACGTCAACACGACAGGATTCAA
>JAFTAB010000041.1 GCA_017458745.1 Schwartzia sp. (in: firmicutes)
AGGAAATCATCAGTGTGGATGATTTCGATTATGTTGCGCACAGGTATATCACGCATCCGATGGATTCTTGAAATTGTAGACTATGGTTAATTTGCCAAGCAAAATATAAGGAGACAATCACTGTTGCGGATACTATTAACATAAAAAAAACGCGATGCCCATATTTTTGAGCATCGCGTTTTTATTTTTCTCGTTGTTCATTGCCCTGCCCTTGATTTCACATAGGGCTGCGCGAAGACCATGTTGAGTGCCTCTATCGGTTGGCGCGGGTTTGGCAGCTCGTTGAGAAAATCCTGCGTTATCCTTGATTTTTCTTCCAAATTCGCAAGCTCTCCTATTTGTATCTCAACCGCGCTTGTGGTGCTCGCCACGACATAGCCCGGGTCAATGAGCGACAGCTCCGTTATCTGCGCCAGAGCCGCGTCGTCCAGCCCCGACAGATATTGAGCCGCGGCTTTTATCGTGTCGCTTTTCACTCTGTCGCCTATGTAGAGGTCATTCACTTTGACTCCCGTCAGCAGCGGTATCTCCTGATACGGGCGCGTCTTGTACGCGCGCAGCACCATGCCCGTCCTGTCGATATCGAGATAGCCATACTCGCAGGCGACGCACGCGACGGGGCGACGCTCCTCTATATCTATCGTGATGCCGTTGGGGAACTCGCGGCGCACCACCGCCTGCTCGATACGCAAATCCTTCATGAGCGTCTTAGTCGCTTTCGCTGTCTCGGCCTCGAATACGTGCTGCCCCCGATAAATGCCGGCGATGCGCAATATATCTTCCCTGCTGACAAAATAATTTCCCTTTACAACGATATGGTCAACTTTGAAAATCGGAAGGTAAAGTACCGACACCACAACGAAAAAAATGATTACAAGCAGCAACATGAAATATCCGATTTTGCTCATTCTTCGCGCCGTCGCCTCAACGCGGTCATTCGCGTCAAATGTGCCGACGGTCATATCTGTCTCGTTCAAAGCGATCACCCGCCTTCAAGTTTTCCTTGTCCCATGCCAAAAATTTTATCAAATACATTCCAGCATTTTCTCGCATAATTGCGGAAATTCCAGCCCCATGGCTCTCGCCGCGTCGGGCACCAGCGAGGTCTCAGTCATGCCCGGCACCGTGTTCACGTCTATGACGTACCCGATGCCAGCCTTGTCAATCATCATGTCGACACGAGCCACGCCGCGCAGATTGCACACATCGAATGTCTTTTCCGCGAGCGTTCTCATGCGCGCCGCCGTGTCCTCGTCAATCCTCGCTGGGATTATATGATGCGACGCGCCGACTTTGTATTTGCTGTCATAGTCGTAGCGTCCCGACTCCGTGGTTATCTCGATAATCGGCATCGCGCTGCAGGTCTTTCCGTCGCCCAAAACGGCGACCGTGATCTCCATGCCGTCGATAAATTCCTCGACGAGAGTCTTGCTCCCGTATGAGAAAGCATTTTTCAGCGCGGCCGAAAGCCCCTCCGCCTTGTCGACAATCTCCACTCCTATCGACGAGCCCTGCGAGGCCGCCTTGACGACGACAGGCAGAGAAAAATCTTTTTTTATCCTGTCGATGATTTTTTTCTCGCCGTCCTCCGTTCTGTAATCGCGCTTTTTGAAGATGGCCGAGCGCGGCGTCGATATGCCCGCCCCGAGGAAAATATTTTTCGCCATGGTCTTGTCCATGGTCACAGCCGACGCGGTGACGCCGGAGCCGGTGTAGGGTATGCCGATGAGCTCCAGTACCGCCTGCATCTTCCCGTCCTCGCCGAACGAGCCGTGCATCGCGTTGAAAACGATGTCGGCGTGCGACTCCTTTATATCATCCGCGAATGTCGCGGGATGAAATTCCATGCCGTGAGCATCGTACCCGAGAGATTTGAGCGCGGCGAGTATCGCCGTTCCCGTGCGCCGCGATACTTCCGCCTCCGACGACGGGCCGCCCATCACCACGACAATTTTTTTATCAAGTAAATCCTTCACCTATAATTGCTCCTTCATCGTCTCAATAGCCCTGCCAGTTCCTCGCCTGTTTTCCATATATCGCCCGCCCCCATGGTCATCACGAGGTCGCCGTCTTTCACGATGGTCTCAAGATACGGCGCGATATTTTTTCGTTCAGTTATATATGTCGCGTTCTGCCCCGTTCCCTCAACGACGGCGTCAAAAATCGTCTCGCCGCTGATCTTGTCTATCGGGGCCTCGCCCGCCGAGTATATGTCCGTCAGTATCAGCACGTCGGCCTCGCGGAAAGCCGTCGCAAATTCGTCCTTCAGCAGCTTAGTGCGCGAATAGCGGTGCGGCTGAAAAACGCAAACTATTCTCTTGGGGCTGGTCTGGCGAGCCGCGCTCAGCGTGGTCATTATCTCGGTAGGATGATGCGCGTAGTCATCGACGATCCACACTCCGCCTATATGCGCCTTCGTCTCAAATCGCCTTTTCGCGCCGTGAAAGTCGGCGAGCGCGTCGGCCGCCTCCTGAGCGGTCAGCCCGCAGAGAGTTCCCGTGACTATAGATGCCAGCGCGTCGAGCACATTGTGACGGCCGGGGATATTGAGACGGGCTCTCGCCACGGTCTTGCCGCCATGCACGACATCAAAGGATATGCCCGCGCCCTCCGGCTTTATATTATTCGCCATATAATCAGCGTCATTGTCGATGGCGTACGAGATAATCTTTCTGTCGACGCGCCCGGCAATCTCGCGGATATTCTCGCTG
>JAFTAB010000007.1 GCA_017458745.1 Schwartzia sp. (in: firmicutes)
CTCCACCGGAAGCAGACGAACCTTGTTCTGTGACGCGATGTCCTGTATGGCCGCGGTCGGATAGCCGGCCGTGACGAAGGCGACATCCACGTTGCCGTCCTTCAGGGCATTGGCAGCCTCGCCGAATGAGAGATACTGCACGGAGATGTCCTCATACTTTATGCCGTATGCCGCCATGATCTGGCGAGCGTTTGCCTCGACTCCGGAGCCGGCGGCGCCGACCGCCACTTTTTTGCCCTTGAAGTCAGCGACCGACTTGATGCCCGTCTTCTCAAGTGTCACGATTTGGCAGGTCTCCGGATAGAGCGTCGCGATGCCGCGGAGGTTATCCACCTTCTTGTCCTTAAACATCTCTGTGCCGTTCGACGCATAGAAAGTGATGTCGTTCTGCACGATCGCGAGGTCAACCGAGCCGTCCTTCAGCATGTTTATGTTGGCAACCGATGCGCCCGTCGACTGGGCCGACGCGTTCATGCCGGGGATGGACTTGTTGAGCAGCTCTGCCATCGCTCCACCGATTGGGTAGTATGTACCCGCAGTGCCGCCCGTCGCGATGTTGATGAATTTCTTCGTGTCAGCGGACTTCGCTCCGCTCCCGCTCGACTTGTCGCCGCCTCCGCCGCAGCCCGCGAGCGCCAGAGTGAGCACAAGCGCCATGCCGAGTGCCAGCAGCCTGCAAAATTTACTGCTTCTCATACATGATTCCTCCTCTGAATAAAACCAAAACAACACAATATAACACATATAACAGTATAGCATACAAGATATATAAAATCTAGGAGGCATAAGAAAATTAATTTACAATTTACCATAAGGCAATGGGGCAATTCGACTAATCATTTTTTATTTTTTATCGTTTTTGGCTTTGCTGTCGGCCGTGTCCTCGATATTCTTCGTTTCGTCAGGATGCTCCTCTTTCCATTGTTTTATTTTCTCTGCCCGCGCCTTTTCGATTTTTTCCCATGTCTTTGGCGACAGCTCTTTCAGATACTCGTCGGGGATGTCGCAGGCGTCCTTTGCCAGCGCGAGGTAGTTCCTGTAGTCCTCCTTGGCGGCCTCCTTGTCGCCGAGCTCGTCCTCTATGTCCCCGGCCATTTTCCATGCGGCAATGGTGTCTCTGCTCGCGTCCAGTGAGCGGCGTATGTCTATCAGGGCGTACTCGGGTTTTCCCTGCGCCCGCCAGATCTCCGCTCTGTTGAGGTATGTGTATGCGTCCCTTGGGTCACCGTTCACGCCCTCGTTGGCGTCCGCCATCGCGCCCTCGAAGTCGCCCAGCATGGCCTTCGCCCTGCCGCGCACCGAGTAGAGCCGCGCAATTTTGTCATCGCGCGGGTCAAATCTCATGCCTCGGTTCGCCTCGAGTATTGCAAGCTCCGGGCGATAGAGGTCGTTGTACCAGTCGGCGTTGTTATAAAATCTGTCGAGCCACTTCTCGTTGAGCTCGAGATTGCTTTGCGCTCGCTCGCGCTGCTTTTCTTTTATTTCATTTTCCAGCCTCGCGAGTGTCGCCCTTGCCCCGCTCGTCTGCTCGCCGACGTACGCCGCCTCGACCATGCTCCTCAGTGACTCGGTCATGTGGGCGAGCGACACGGCCTCCTTCATCGGCGCGTAAACGTCCTCGTCAGTGAGGAAGTCGATGCGCCCGTTTTCGCCCGGGCGGAAATCCCACTCCGCAGCTGAGGCGTGGTCGTGGAATGCTTTCGCGAGCCCACCCGCTATGAGATACGCCTGCTCGGGCGTGTCGTCGTACGAATTGTCCTTGTAGGTCGCGGTGACGAGCGGCGCGCCGTCAATGGCTATCGTCTTTCTGTCTATGACGGTCACATGGCCCGCGCTGTAGGAGGTGAGCATGGCGGAGAGCTTTGCCTCGCGCTTGTCCGTGTCGGGGTGGTCGTAGGCTTCCTGCCCGTAGCTGCGGTCAAAGTCCAAGGGGTGAAGCGAGAGATAAAGCATCCTTGCCATGGCCGCGGCCGAGCCGCCGGGGTTGAATCCCGCGCTCGCCGCCAGCCAGAATCCTCCCTCGTCGGCCTCGTACTCGGCGGGGAGAATGACATCCTTCGCGACGGAGTAGTCGGCGAGCACCGCCGCCACATCGGGGCTCACCTTGCCCGTCGCCATCGAGATGAATGCTATGCCGAAAGACTGCGCCGCCGCGCGCGCATAATTATACGCGGAGTGCAGACGTATGCCGTGCGTCATCTCGTGAGCGAGCACGGCGGCAAGCTCGTCCGCGTTGCGGTTGAGTCCCGATATGATACCACGGTTTACTGTCACGAAGTCGGTGGGGAAGCAGGCCGCGTTGAACTCCTTGCTGTCGTTTACCTGCCATGTGAATGGCAGCGAGCGGTGATCCAGCACATAGTCCCCGTTATCGACGAGGCGCGTCATTATATTGTCGATCAGCTCGTGGTCATTCGGGTTGGCGGAGACCCCGCTCTGCTCCGCGTCGTACATCCGCGTCTGATGCTGGTAGATGGAGTTGTCCCCGGCGTCGAGTATGGCTGCGAGATATGAGCTGTACATCCCGAATGAGCCGAGCACCCCGGCGAGCGCGGTGAAGGCGTCGGCCGACGAAGCGGCGTGGGCAACCGGGGCGGCGAGGGGGGAAAAAGTGACCGTCGTCGCGAGCGCTATTGACGCGATTTTCTTTTTGAGTTTATTGAAAAGCATAGAAAAGCTCCTTTGTGAAACGCCGGGCAAGTCTCCTCGTGCCACGCGGGACATTATATTCAGCGTGAGATTAAAATTCCCGCTGGACAAGTCTCGTTTCATGGAAAAATCTTAAATAAATTTTTGGCAGCGAGAGGCATGACTTGCTCGCCGGTTCCTTTATGATGATGCAAGTATTATACGAAAAAAATATCGCTCCGTCATGAATTTTTTGTGATGAAAAATATCGTCATGGTGGCATGTGCGCCTCTGATGTGGTATCATATTATGCAGGGCAGTGATTTTGGAAAAAGGGGAGGCGTGTCAAACGTCCAACACAAATATAATAGAAATAAAAGACCTTCATAAATCTTTTGGCGGCAATGAGGTGCTGCGCGGCGTCAGCATGTCGGTGCGGGAAAAAGAGGTCGTCGTTATCATAGGGCCGTCCGGCTCGGGCAAGTCCACGCTCCTTCGCTGCATCAATTACCTCGAGGTGCCGACGTCCGGCAGCATCACCGTGGACGGCATATCGCTCGACGGCGCGGAGAATATCAACAAGGTTCGCGCCGAGGTCGGCATGGTCTTTCAGAGGTTTAATCTCTTTCCGCATATGAACGTCCTGGAGAATATCGTGCTCGCGCCGATGAAGGTCAGAAGCGTGGCGCGCGGCGAGGCGGAGGAGACGGCGAGGGCGCTGCTGGAAAAAGTCGGGCTGGCTGACAGGATTGACTCTTATCCCGCGCAGTTGTCGGGCGGGCAGCAGCAGCGAGTGGCAATCGCGAGGGCTCTCGCTATGCGCCCAAAGATAATGCTCTTTGATGAGCCTACAAGCGCGCTGGACCCGGAGATGGTCAAGGAAGTGCTGGGCGTCATGATCTCGCTCGCCGAGGGCGGCATGACGATGGTGGTAGTGACGCATGAGATGGGATTTGCCCGCGAGGTGGGCGACAGGATGCTTTTCATAGACGAGGGTATGATTATCGAGGAGGGCAGTCCCGAGGAGGTATTCAGAAATCCGAAGGAGGAGCGCACGAAAACATTTCTCTCGCAGATACTGTGACAGTTCATGCGGGGCATGGGCGAGGTCTTTCGCCCGTGCCTTTTTCATTGGCATTTCAGCGTAAATATTTATATTATAGAATGTAAAATGACGGGAAACGATGATGAAGTGACTCAGCGTTTCCGATATTTGGGGGCTGTTTGCTGATGAACCTTATGATAAAGAAATTGTCTGTCGCGGCGGTTGTCTGCTGCGCCGTTTTCACATATTCGCCGTATGCCTTTGCCAAGACCGCGCCCGCGGTGCCCGAGAATATATACGAGTGGGTGCAGTCTTCGCCGCGCATGAATTATTTTTTCAACAAGCAGGAAATAAAATTCGCCGTGAAGGCGGACGGCAACATTGATATAAACACGCTTGTCGTGCCGGTGCTGAAGACGTATGACCCGATACAGATAGAGGACGTAATCGAGAAACGCAGATGGAGAATGGAGCCTGTGAGCGGCCTCTCCGATTTGGCAGGCGAGGCGGATTACATCACGATCGACCTGAATAAAAAAGTCGTGACGGTGAATGTCGTCGATCTCCTTGACTCCACTTTTTCAACCGTCGAGCATAGCGAGCCCGGCACGAAGGTGGAGCTCTCGACCCTCTCGCCGCAGAGCCGCGAGGCGATATTCTATGATGGAATCATGAGCTACTATAAAAAGCATGTCATGGAGATCGCGGCGCAGACTAAAGGCAAGCTGACGGACGATGACAGGGAGACATTGGAGAAGATGAAAAAGGAAATAGAAAAGCAGGAGAAGAAGGAAAAGGAAAGGCTGGAGAAAGAGCGCAAGGAGCAGGAGGAGCATCACAAGAAAGACGAGAAAAAGAAATGAATTTTGATTCATGAATGATAAAGACGTTCTCAAAAGATGTAATTTTTTGTGAAAATGCAAAAAATAATTTGCAAGACCATGTTATATGTGGTATACTACATATCGTTTCGATGGGGTATCGCCAAGTTGGTAAGGCACGGGTCTCTGAATCCCGCATTCGTTGGTTCGAATCCAGCTACCCCAGCCAAAAAAATAAAGCGTTCACTTTTAGGTGAGCGCTTTTTTTGTTTGCATTTTTTGATTGCGTTTCATATTAAATATAATCATCGACAAAAAATTTTAATAAGGGAAGCTCTACGAACTGCATTTTTTGTGAGCCCATCCCGGCACTTCGTGCCGCCCTCCTCTGAGAGGAGAACCATAAATTTTGGCCGAGGATAATCCTGCCTGTTAGGCTGCATTTGCCTATGCGCCCATGTCCTTTTGCATCTGGGAGTCGCTTTTGCCCAGAATCCATGCCAGCACTCTTATCTCCGCGTAAAGCATCACTCGCTGCTCGCGAGGGTCCACTCGCTGGCGCATGAGTGCCTTGTAGTCGGAGCAGCTTTTCTGGTAGCGGGCGTTTATCTCCGACGGGTTGCGGATGTGCTCAAGGTTTGGTGATCCGTCGTAGGTCGCTCGAAGGATGTCAGAATTTGTCATTTTCATTCGCTCCTTGTCAGTGCAGTAGTATGATATAATCAATACTGTATTAGCTTATATTATATCACGATATTTTTAATTTGTTGCAGGAATTTGGAGTTTTTTGTCGAATAAGCTATAATATATATTTAAATAAGCGGAAATTACAAAGGAGGCGGGGTCGTGGAGCTTTTCTCGTATGATGTCGGGGGACTTAATGAGATTGAAACTTGCATTTCGGATTTCAAGTCGAAGTGCCCTGAAAATCCTTCCTCGATTCTCGCGCTCGTATTCACGTCATACGATGACGCGGCGAACATAGGGGATTTCACCCGTCATCTTTCGTCCGCGTGCCCGGGGATTATCATAGCCGGGTGCACTACGTCGGCGGCGATACGCTCCGGCGGCTATTCCGAGGGGACGACAACCGTCTCATTCCTCGTGTTCGAGCGTACAAAAGTAAAAACTGAAATATTGGATCTTGGTTTGTTCTCGCAGGCGAAGGCCGCGAAGAAGCTGCTCACCACCGCGGTGCTCACTAAGGATCTGGCCGGCGTCTGTCTTTTGATGACGCTCAAGTCGCTCGACAATATGTACCCATTCGGCAAGGCGTTTTCAAGTCTTTTCCATGACATCCCCGTTTTTGGCGGCTCCGCTGATTCGTCGTTTTCGATTTGGCCACGCGCGGGCAAGGAATACACTTATGTCTTCACGGACGAGTTTATAACTGAGCAGGGCGTGCTCGCGCTGTTTTTTTCGGGAAAGGATCTGCATGTTTTTGCTGACGCGTACCTCGGCTGGAAACCGCTTGGCCGCGAGTACACGGTGACGAAGACCGACGGCAATCTCACTGTCATGGAGATTGCCGATAAGCCCGCCTCCATGCTGTACGAGAAATATATAGGGGTCAATCAGGGCGACAAGCTTTTTGAGTCCCTGCTGGCTTTTCCTTATGTGCTTTCGCGTCACGGTCGGCTCATCGCCCGCGCGCCGCAGAGGTTCTTCGCGGAGGGCAGCGTTAAGTTTGCCGCGGACATCCATGAGGGGGAGAAGGTGCGCCTCTCGTATGGCGACCCGACTGCGATGCTCAACGGGGTGAAGCAGCGCAGCGCGGACATGATGGACTTTGCCCCTCAGGCGATACTCTTAATCTCGTGCGTTTCGCGTCTCCTTTATCTCCATGACGAGGTCAATGGTGAGCTGTCTCTGTATCAGGCAATCGCGCCGACGGCGGGGTTCTATGCTTTTGGCGAGATACTGCGTTTCCCGGAGCACAAGGATCTAGAGATGATGAATAATACCCTGCTTGCGATTGGTCTTCGTGAGGGGGAGCCGATAAAAAAAGAGGGGGAGAAAAAGGAAAAGAAGGTATACAATGCGAGCAAGGGATTTGGCGATGAGCGACTGTCGCTCGTCAGGGGCCTCGCGAACTTCGTCTCGGTGACAAGCCGCGAGCTGGAGGAAGCAAACGAGAAGCTGATGCGCCTCGCCAATGAGGACAGGCTCACGGAGATAATGAACCGGGGAGCGAGTGAGGAAACGTTCAAGCGGCAGATAAGCGGGCTGAAGGGCGACGAAAAAATCGCGGTCATTATTTTCGACATTGATAATTTCAAGAAGGTGAATGACACTTTCGGTCACGAGGTGGGCGACGATGTGCTGAAGTATGTCGCGGCCACGCTGAGGAAATCGGTGAGGACGGATGCCTCCCGCGAGTCTTGCGATTATTTCGGCAGATGGGGAGGGGAGGAGTTCCTCGTCATTTTGCCGTATCAGGATGCGGCGGCGGGCGCGCTCGTGGCCGAGCGGATCAGGAAGAATATAGCGGCCACCGCCGTGCTGCCGGACGGGAGAAATATCACGGTAAGTCTCGGGGTGTCGGTTGGGCGCGCCGGGGATCAGATGGATGAGGTATACAAGAAGGCCGACGCCGCGCTCTACGAGGCCAAGGGCAATGGAAAGAATCAGGTGAGGCTTGCGCCCGACTCATTGAAATGATGGGCGGCGCCCGTTGGCACCGGAGCAAAAACAATCGAGACTGTCATGAGGTGAGGGGTTAGAGTGAAAAATGATGAGCATGTCGACAATAATTTGAATAAAGCACCCGAGCAGGGGATTGATGAGGCGAGGCGGAGAATAGAGGAGCTGGAGCGCGAGGTGGCGGAGCTCCGCAAGGCGAACGACTCAAAGGCGGAATTTATCTCGCATCTCTCGCATGACATCAGGACGCCGATTGCCGCGATACAGAATCTCACTCAGTTCGCCAGGGCAGACATAAATGACAGGGCATCGCTGATGGCCGATCTCGACAGGATTGAGACCTCAAACAGTTTCCTTTTGTCTCTCGTCAGTGATGTGCTCGACATATCGGAGATTGACTACGGCGAGATGAAGATACGTCCCGTGCGCACGACTTACCAGCAGCATCTGAAGGAGATAAGGAATATCCTCCTGCCGATGTGCGAGAAAAAGGGGATTCATTGCCGCATAATCGCGCAGCCGAAAGCTCAGGGTCTCGACCTGTACGCGGACACGACGCGATTGAAGCAGATCGCGATGAATCTCATCTCGAACGCGGTGCGATATACGCCGCCGGGGGGCACTATAACGTATCGCTCGGAGGGGCGAGCCAACAAGGACGGCACGAGCACGTTCGGCTACACGCTGACGGACACGGGCATCGGCATGACAGAGGATTTTCAAAGCCGCATATTCCAAAAATTTGAGACGGACACTGAGAACCCTTTCAGGAGCAAGATGGATATCGGCTCCGGGCTGGGGCTGTATATTTCAAATAAAATCGCGAGCCTCATGGGTGGCAAGATAACCGTGCGCTCCCGTCTCGGAGACGGCACCAGCTTCACGGTGCGCATACCCATGCGGAGCTTGCCGGACGATGGCGAGCCCGCTGAGGGCGAGGAGCAAAAGGGCACGGGCGAGTCGCCTGAGCGTCACGGCAAATTCAAAGGCCGCGTGCTGCTCGCCGAGGACAACGAGATAAACGCCGAGATAGCCATGCGCGTACTTGGCGAGATGGGGCTCAAGGTCATACACGCCGATAACGGGCAGAAGGCGACGGACGAATTCCGCGCGAGCAGCGAGAATGAATTCAGCGCGGTATTCATGGACATACAGATGCCGATTATGAACGGCTATGACGCGACGAAAATGATAAGGGGAATGGGGAAAACGAGGAAGGATGCCGAGACCATACCCATCATCGCGATGACAGCCGATGTATTCACCTCGACGATGAGCAAGGCGAAAGAGGCGGGGATGAATGCTTTCCTGACGAAGCCTCTTGAGATGAGCGCCATTGAAAACGTGCTGAAGAATTATATTCCCATGGAGTAATTTTAAAAGGCCGACAGGTAAAGAAAAAAGACAGTGGCGCTCTCTGATGACGGCATCGGCAAGAATTTACTTTGCGTCCGAAAAATGATATAATGATTTGTCAGTTCGGTGCGTCGGTCACTTCCTGCGAGAAATGACGGGCGCATTTATCTTTGATAGAGTTATTTTTCTTCATTCATTTATAAATGAGGTGAGATTTTGGATTTTGGCAAGGATAAGGTTGTCCCCGTGAATCTCGCGGACGTGATGAGCACGTCGTATATTGACTACGCGATGAGCGTCATAGTCGCCCGCGCTCTGCCCGACGTGCGGGACGGCATGAAGCCCGTGCATCGCCGCATACTCTACGGGATGCAGGAAGCGGGCATGGGGAGCACCAAGCCCTACAAGAAGTCCGCGCGTATCGTCGGCGAGGTTCTTGGTAAATATCATCCGCATGGCGACAGCTCCGTATATGACGCGATAGTGCGCATGGCGCAGGATTTCTCTATGCGCTATCCGCTCGCCGACGGTCATGGCAATTTCGGCTCGGTCGACGGCGACCCTCCTGCGGCGATGCGCTACACCGAGGTCCGCATGTCGAAAATCGCGGAGCTCATGCTGCAGGACATCGACAAGGATACTGTCGAGTTTGTTCCGAACTATGACGAGTCGCTGGAGGAGCCCTCGGTGCTCCCGTCTAAGTTCCCGCAGCTCCTGGTCAATGGCTCGGCTGGCATAGCGGTCGGCATGGCAACGAATATCCCGCCGCATAACATGACCGAGGTAATCGACGGGACGCTGATGCTGATTGATAACCCCGAGGCCACCGTCGATGAGCTTATGACGGTGATAAAGGGGCCGGATTTTCCGACTGGCGCCCAGATAATGGGCATCAATGGCATACAGGATGCCTACCGCACGGGGCGCGGCTCCGTCGTCATGCGCGCCGAGGCGCATATCGAGACGAAGGAAAGCGGCAAGCAGACGATCATAGTGACGGAGCTGCCGTATCAGGTCAACAAGGCTCGCCTCATAAAGAGCATCGCGGACCTCGTGCATGAGAAGACGGTCGATGGCATCACCGCCCTGCGCGATGAGTCGGACCGCGACGGGATGCGCATAGTGATAGAAATTCGCCGCGACGCGAACGCTAATGTCATACTGAATCAGCTATACAAGCACACCCAGCTTCAGGATACTTTCGGGGTAATAATGCTCGCGCTCGTCGACGGGCGGCCGCGCATTCTGAATCTGAAGGAAGTCCTGCATTATTATATAGCTCATCAGAAGGACGTCATCACCCGCCGCACACGTTATGAGCTGGCGAAGGCGCAGGAGAGGGCGCACATACTGGAAGGTCTCACCATCGCGCTCGACCATCTCGATGCCGTGATAAAGACCATCCGTGAATCGCGCACAGGGGAGATCGCGAAGACGGCCCTGATGGATGGGTTCTCGCTCTCGGAGCGTCAGGCGCAGGCCATACTCGATATGCGTCTCCAGCGTCTCACGGGGCTTGAGCGCGAAAAGATACAGCAGGAGTACCAGGAGGTGCTCATAACCATTGAGCGCCTGAAGGAAATACTTGCCGACGAGGCGAAGATATACGCCATTATAAAGGATGAGCTCACGAAGGTGAAGGAGCAGTTCGGCGACGAGCGTCGCACGCGCATCACCCTCGACTCGTCAACGATGGAGATAGAGGATCTCATAGCCGATGAGGACATCGTGGTGACTTTGACGCATGGCGGCTACGTAAAGCGGCTCGCGCTATCGACGTACAAGAATCAGAAGCGCGGCGGCAGGGGCGTCACCGGAATGGGCACGAAGGAGACTGATTTCGTCGAGCATCTTATCATCACGACGACGCATCAGACGATTTTGTTCTTCACTAATCGCGGCCTGCTCTATCGACTCAAGGGCTACGACATCCCGGAGTCCGCGCGTCAGGCAAAGGGCACGGCGATAGTGAATCTCCTGCCGCTCTCGTCTGGTGAGACAATCACCGCCGTCATACCCGTGCGCGAGTTCCGCGACGACAGATTCCTTTTCATGGCGACGAAGAAGGGTATTGTCAAAAAGACGGTGCTCATGGAATACGGCAAGTCTAAGACGAACGGCTTGGCCGCAATCCGTCTCGACGAGGATGATGACCTCATCGGGGTGAAGGCCACGGACGGCAATCAGGAAATAGTGCTCGGCACGCGTGACGGCATTGCGATAATATTCCGCGAGGCCGACGTGCGCTCGATGGGGCGCGTCTCTCGCGGCGTCAGGGGAATACGTCTGAATGAGATGGACGAGGTCGTGGGCATGGACACCATCACGCAGGACAGCGAGATATTCTCCGTGACGGAGACGGGCTACGGCAAGCGAACGAAGGCGACGGAGTACCGCCTGCAATCGCGTGGAGGCAAGGGTCTGATAAATATGAGGGTGACGGAGAAGACGGGCGCTGTCGTCGGCCTGCGCGTGGTGCATGACGGGCAGGAAATTCTTCTAATAACTACGGAGGGCATCGTCATACGCACCGACATCGACGGCATCTCGCTCATCGGTCGCAACACCCAGGGTGTCAAGGTAATAAAGACAAATGAAAATGACAAAGTGGCATCTTTCGCGGTGATGGATCAAAAAGAGTGAACAGTGCCAATAAAACTACTGCTGCTGCATCGACATGCGGCAGCTTTTTTATATCCGATGCTTAACTTTTTGCAAAAAAAAATAACTCGCGAAGCAGGAAACTTCGTGGGATTTGTGTAATAATGCAAGCATGGGTTTAAAGGATTTGCTTCCATGATTTATTTGGTAGCCGGAAAAGTGAGGCTGGCTGTTCCTGCTCCGTTTTTATAATTGAAGCAAAAGAAAAGCCGCCCATGTGGGCAGCAGAAAGAATCAAACGAATTGCACTTGCAGACGTTTTCCCATTCCATGCGCGATTTTCTGCAAGGTGTTGAGGCTCGGCGTGCATTGCCCGTTTTCAATGCGGCTCAGATTGGACTGCCGGAGTCCCGCGCAGGCGGCGAGCTCTTTTTGGGACATGCGATGTGAAATGCGAGCCTGAATGAGCATCTCGGCGATGTCGTATTCGAGCTGGCCTGCTTCCCATTCCTTTCGGAATTCCGAGTCCTGCATCTGTTCTTCCAGCAAGCGATCAAGGTCATCCATTCTTTTTTCTCTCCTTTCGTTCGATGTACAGCTTCCGATATTGCTTGGCGCGTTTAATTTCCGAGGGCGGCGTTTTGGGGGTCTTCTTTGTGAAGCCGTGGGTGAGGATGATGGTGCGGCCAACATAGAAGAAGTACAGCACTCGCGTGATGTTGCCCTCGGCCTGTGTGCGAATCTCGAAGATCTTGTCTCCCAGTGGGGCTGACAACGGCTCACGAAGCGCGGGGCCGTTCTTTTGCAGGTGTTTCAGATTGCGGAGTACTTTCGCTCGCATCTTTGTGTCAAGGGCGAGCAGAAATTCCCGCACGGGCTTTTTGCCGTCATCGGTTTCAAACATTTCGATTTTGAACATTTTTATTTTCCTTTCTAGGAAAATTATATCGCTTCAAAGGAATATCCGCAATAGATTCAAAATTAAATGTATGTTATCAGTTAACTACGCATACCAATACAGTCATTATACCACTCGTCTCGAAAATCCACACGCTAATGTAAGCTGCCTGTCAATACGGCTGATGTGAAACTGCTCCGGAATTTCTTGAGGAAAACGGATTTTCTCGGAATTGAGAAATTTAGCTTTGTCTTGGACAGGGCTTTTACAGCGAGGACAACATCATTGACATGATGAAGCGTCAACAAAGGAATACGGCAAATATTTCGAATGACGGCAAGCACCAAAGAGAGGCATGACCATGATATGATTTTTCGGGAGGGCAGGTTAAGAAGCGGGAGTTTTAGCACCCGTTAGCATCGGATAAAATTTTGACAGAGAATACTTCTGCGCAGTTAAAAAGCTTCATTGATAGCAGCATAATTTTCGCACAGCTTTTTGAAAAAGTGCTTGCTTTTTACAAAAGGCTGTGCTATTATCTTACCAAACAAAAGTTTCGCGAACTTGAGTTCAGAGCATGAATGTTTTTAAAAGCTGTTTTGGGGGTGCATGGCGATGAAAAAATTTATTTTTGCTGCTGTAATGGGGATATTTTTTGCGGTGCTGTCGCCGTTCAAATTGGGCAACGCATATTTGAGGTGCAGCTCTTTTGACACTGTGCAAGTGGCGTACAGCGAGAGCGTGTGGGAGATCGCCGCGCGCTACACTGAAAACGGAGACGACCAAAGAGAATTGGTCGAGGCAATTATCGAGGTGAACAACCTCGGGAGAGACGCGCTCATCCACACGGGACAAAAGCTTCTCATACCCGTCAGGCAGGGTGGCATCGCGCCGAAGCTGGCGAACAACGATTTTTGATGTCTTTGAAATAAAAACCAAATAAAATGAGACTTGTTCGGCAGGAGTGTCAGGCTCCCGCTGAATAAGTCTCTTTTTTTTGCAGCGCATATTATTGGCGATTATGCGTCATCATGCGTATCCCGTGTCAAAATTTCATTTGATTTTTTGGTTTGAGGTACACATCAATTCCTCAGTCAGCTTTTTGTACAGCATGAATGCGGCAAGGGCGTCGTCTATTGCCCGATGTGTGTCCTCTAATTTTATATCGTATTGCTCCAAAAGCGACGTGAGCCCGAAATTTTTTATCTCCGGCCTTTTCCCGTCGAACATCCGATGCGCGATGCGCTCCGTGTCAATATAGCGAGGGAAGAATCCCCTCATGCCCGCAATGCCCGCCCGCCTTAGTGCGAGATTTATGCGGACGATGTCGTTGTCGCCTATGGAGTGACCCAGAACGGGGCATTTCCCGACGAAAGCGATGAACCTTGGCAGCACGGCAGCAATATCATCGCAATCTTTTAAGTCGTCCTCCGTTATGCCTGTCATTTTGACGACGTGCTTGTTGAGATGCGTGCGCGGGTGAACCAGCTCGTGAAATTCTTTCGTTGAGCCGTCGCGCAAGTTTATTTTCATGGCGCCGATCTCGATGATGTCGTCCTCGACGAAGCCGGCACATTCGAGGTCAAATGCCACGACTTCCTTGAGACGGGGGAGAGGCCTCCCCTCCTCGCCGATCATTATCTCGCGGGCGATGACTTGGCGGCGCAGCTTTTGGCGCATTTCCTGATGACGCATCTTGCGGCGCAGCTGCTCTTTTTTTCGCTCTGCCTTTGCAATGGCCTTTGCCAGTTCCGCGGGCGTCAGTAGCTGTTCTTTTTCTTCTTTGTTAGCGTTGTCGGTCATTGTTTTCTCTGCCTGTCTTTTTTTTCATGCAAAAGGGCGCATAAATGCGCCCTTTTTTGCTTGGAAATGTCTCGGCGAAGCGAGTCACGCCACGCCGGGGAAACTTTCCACGTATTTGATTTTTATGTCGGGAAACGAGTCGACGAACTGCACGGTGAAGTCCTCGCCGTAGTCGACAAATTGCCACTCGCCGATGCTGTCGGCGAAATGCTCGACCACCTTCACTTTGAGGTCAGGAAAAGATGATACGATCTGAACTTTTATATCGGGAAATGAGTTTACGATTTTGACCTTGCCGCAGAGCTTTATGCCCTTGAAGTATCCGTCCGACGATATCTTGCTTGCGGCCGAGGCGGTCGCCGTTGCGAGTGCCATCATCATCAGCGCGAGCACCGTGCAAAAGATTTTTCTTGCCATTTTTAGCCCCCCTTTTGCTCATATTATATTGCAGTAAAATGAAAAAGATGAGGCGGTGATTGGGGAATGTCGATTAATTCAAATCTCATTTGAGGGCTGGGTGGTTCCTTGCTCGACACGCCCTAAAGAGTGGTAATGATAAATTTTCCTTTCCCGCGCAGGCGATATTTGCCGAGGCCGGCAGGAATGAAAACGGAGTCGCCTTTTTTGAATGATTCCTCGCCGGCATTGTAGTCGATGGTTATATTGCCGCTTATCATAAGAAGCGATTGGAACGAGCCCTCGCCGGCGGTAGGTTGGCATTTGCCGTGAAGATTGACTAGGTAGGAGGTGAAATATTTGCACGATGTCAGAAGCTGCGTCTCGTAGTCGGCGAACGTGGTCATATTTGGCGGCAGGCGAAGCACGGGCGCAGGCGACGTGTTTATGACATCGAGGGCTTTTTTTACGTTGAGCTCCCTTGGCTTGCCGTCGTTTCCGAGTCGCCCGTAGTCGTAGACCCTGTACGTCGTGTTGGAATTTTGCTGCACCTCGGCGAGCACTATGCCCTTGCCGATGGAGTGAATAGTCCCCGCCTCGATGAGAAAGACATCGCCGGCATTTACCGGAACACGATTGAGGACATCCTCAAGCGTATTATCCTCAATGCGCTGCTGAAGTTCCTCTCGCGTCGTTTCACGTTTCAGGCCGTAGATGATTGATGAGCCTTGCTTGGCCTCGATGATATACCACAGCTCCGTTTTTCCGTGTTCCCCGGGATAATTTTTTGCGTATTCGTCATCAGGGTGAACCTGCACCGATAAGTCCTTTGCCGCGTCGATGAACTTCAGGAGCAAGGGGAATTCATCGAATTTTTTCGCTGCGTCGCCGAGGATATTCGCATCGGAGGAGGCAATCACATCGGAGAGACTCCTTCCCGCGTCATCGCCGTTCAAAACGATGCTCGTGCCCTCCGGACGGATGGTGAGCTCCCAGCTTTCCGCGACAGTGCTCAGGTCGGTTTTCTTGCCGTATTTGTTTTTGAGCTTCGTGCCGCCCCAAATATATTCCTTAAACACGGGAGCCAGCTTCATGGGATAAAGCATATCAACGCCTCCTTTCTCTTAGCTGCTATTATATCAGATGAAATAACTGGAGTAAAGAAAAGTCGTGCGCGGTGGGGATTATATAATGATTAGAGGAATGGGCAATTTGCTTTATACGATTTTAATGAAAATGATATGAAAAATTTTAGGAAAAGTCCTTTACATCTAATTATCGGTTATATTATAATAAAAACATCAAGAGTTGCCGCTCGCTCATATCAAATATTTATTGATGGCTTTTTGGGGAAGTGAGTGGGGGATGGCTCGAACGTAGTTTTTATTTAAAAAGGGGGAATAAAAAAGTGTTCAAGACTAACACGCAGAAGGGCGTCTTCACGATCGCGGTGGGCCTAATTCTTTGGTTCCTGCCGGCCGTGATGGCTCTGCCCGCGGGGCTGACGATCAAGGCGTGGCACATGTTCGCCATCTTTGTTGCCACCATCATCGGCTTTATTCTTCATCCGCTGCCCATTGGCGCGATAGCGCTCATCGCCGTGGGCGTTACCGGATTCCTGAAGGTGCTGAAGCCCGGCGAGGCACTCTCCGGCTTTGGCAACGGCACTATCTGGCTCATCGTCTCGGCTTTCCTGTTTGCGAAGGGGTTCATAAAGACAGGGCTTGGCACGCGCATCGCCTACATGATAATGAAGGCGATAGCGACGAGCTCGCTCAAGCTCGGCTACACGATGGCCATCACTGATCTCATCGTCTCGCCCGCGACGCCGTCGAACACGGCGCGAGGCGGAGGAATCCTGTTCCCGATTGTCAAGTCTCTTTGCTCCGCTTTCAAGTCCGATCCGGAGGACGGAACGCAGAAGAAGATCGGCTCTTACCTCATGGCGGCGACGTTCCAAAATAACTGCGTGACATCTTCGATGTTCATAACGGCTGTCGCTCCTAATCTGCTGGTCGTGTCGCTTGCCGCCGAGACTGCCGGCGTGAATATCAGCTGGGGACAGTGGGCACTTGCGATGGCTGTTCCCGGTCTCTTGGCGCTCCTCATTTGCCCGATTCTCGTCTATAAGATTTATCCGCCCGAGCTGAAGGAGACTCCTGAGGCTCCGGCACTCGCCGCCGAGGAACTGAAGAAGATGGGCCCGATGAAGACGGACGAGAAGATTGTTCTTTTCGCGTTCCTGCTCGCCCTTGCTCTTTGGGCGACGGCGTCGTTCACGGGATTCAACGCCACGATGACTGCCCTCGTCTGCATAGGCATAATGCTTATCGGCGGCGCAATCGAGTGGAATGATGTCACGACCGAGAAGGGCGCATGGGACACTCTGGTCTGGATGGGCGGCCTCATGTCGCTGGCCACCGGCCTGAATAAGTCGGGCTTCATCAAGTGGTTTGCCGATGGCGTCGGCGCGTCGCTCCAGGGCGTTGATTGGCTCACGGCTCTCGTGGTTCTCGCGCTCATCAATATGTATGTGCATTACGCTTTCGCCAGCCTCTCCGCTCATGTCGGCGCGGTCTACGCTGCGTTTCTCGCGGTCGCGGTCGCGGCTGGGGCGCCGCCTCTTTATGCGGCGTTGCTCCTCGGGTGCGAGACCGGCATAATGGGCTGCCTCACTCACTACGCGACGGGGCCTGCCCCGATATTCTTCGGCGCGGGTTACATCACTCAGCCCGAGTGGTGGAAGGTAGGATTTATTTGCTCGCTGTCGAGCGTCATCTGCTTCCTGGGTGTCGGATCAATTTGGTGGAAGATATTAGGGCTTTGGTAATAAAGCTTGTGTCAAATAAAAAAATTGCTGTCCCGCATCAGCGGGGCAGCAATTTTTTTATTCAGGGGATAATCATATACCGACGCAATGTAAAGATATGCTCCTCACATTGCCGTCCTTCTCCAAATTCTCATCAGGTCGTCCTCGTCCAGTTTGTCCATCGCGAAATATGCCGCGTTCATCTCGCGCGCCAATTTTTTCGCCAGGCCGAGCTTTACAAATCCGTTCTCGGTGTCGATGACGGCGATGGGGAGGCCGCGTTTTCCGATGCGGGTCGCCTCGCCCATAGCGTCCGCCACTGCGTCGCCGCCTTTCTCAATCGGTGAGGTGGCTCGTCCGTCGGTTATGAGGAGCACGACGGGATCCTGCTGCGCGTCTTGACGGTAAATCATGTCGAGCACGTCCTCGGTTTTAAATAGCCCTTTTGCGAGCGGCGTCTTTCCGCCGGTCGGCATGGACGCGAGTTTTTTCTGCGCGAAGTCGACGCTGCGAGTCACTGGCAGCAGCACCTCCGCGTGGCTCTTGCGGAAAGCAATCATGCCGACGCGGTCGCGCTTCTGATATGCCTCCAGCAGTATCTTGAATATTACGCCCTTCACCGTTTTCATGCGCTCCCGTGCTCCCATTGAGCCGGAGGCATCGACGACGAAAAGGAAAATATTTCCCGTGCGCTTCTCGCGGACTTTGCTCCGTATGTCCTCTTTCCGTATGGCGAGGGCCATGCCGTTTTTCTCGCGAAATCTTTGATATGGCGCGGCAGCCCTGAGCGTCGCGTCAAAGGCGATGTCCGAGGTTTTCGTCCTTGGCAGCTCCGCGCGGACGTATCGCCCTTGCTTTTCATCCGTTTTGGTGTTGGAGCGTTTGCCGCTTCCCTTTGTCGGGCGTCTGCTTTTCGGCGGCTCTATCCACATCGGCGGGAGCTTCACGCGGGTATCCGCCGCGTCCACTCGCTCGCCGCTCTCGGTCTGCGGGTTGGCCATCGACTCGTCTTCTTTGTCGCGCTCGTCGCTGCCCTCATGCTCCTCGGTGTCGGTGCGCGGAGGCGGTGTCAGCTCATCCTGCTGATTGAACATTTCCTCGGGCGGTGGCGGCTCTTTGTCCGTCTGCGGAGGTGGCGGCGCGTTGTTTTCCTCGGGCGGTGCCGCCTCGCTTTCGGGCGGCTTTCTCATGCGATGAGGCAGGACGAACTCCGCCGCTCTTTCCAAGTCCTTCGGCAGAAGATATTTTCGTCCCGCGAGGGCGGCTATCGCTCGTGCCGCCTCAATGAGATATATGTCGGCGCGATGCCCCGCCACGTTCGCCTTCAGTGTGTAGACCGCCGAGAGTTTTATCATGGCGTCCGTCACTTCCACATTGGGCAAAATGTCCCGCGCCGCTGCGAGTTTTTCTTTTATTGCCGCCGTCTCCTCCGACCATGAGGCGGCAAATTTTTTTTCGTCGCGCTCGAAATCGAGCACGCGACGCACTATTGTCATGCGGTTTTCCTCGTCGTCGAGAGATGGCGTCTCGACGAACATTCCGAATCTGTCGAGAGCAGATGAGGAAAGCGTGCCGCTCTCCGGCGCCATCACCGCCAGCACTGTGAAGTGCGTCTCACGCGACGCGGAGATGCCGTCGCGCTCAAGGCGATACTCTCCCGTCTCGCGAATGGTAAGGATGGAAGAGAGAAGATCCTCGCGCAGGAGATTCACGTCGTCGATATACAAAACTCCGCCGTCGGCCTCGTCTATGAGCCCGGGAAGGAGCCGTCTTTCTCCGTTTTTGATTGCCGCCTCGGCATCGACGGAGCCAAAGAGCCTGTCCTCCGTCACGCTCACGGGTACCTCCGACCACGGCGCGTCAATGAGCGAGCGAGCCGCCCTCGCGAGTGTCGATTTGCCTGTGCCCTTTTCCCCGCTGACCAGCAGCCCGCCCGCATGTGGATTGACGAGCGCGATGAGAATCGCCTCGCGCGCTTTTTCCATGCCGCAGGCCGCAGCGAAGGGATAGCCACGGCGCCTCATTCGTCAATGACCTTGTCGACGTCCTCGAAGCTCAGTTTCTGCTCCTCGAAAGGACGGCGACGCATACGATGCGGCAGGGCGAGCCTCGCCGCGGCCCTGATGTCCTCCTTTGTTACCTCCGTGTGCCCGTCGACGGCGGCGATGGTCTCCGCTGTTTTTATCAGAACGATGTCGGCGCGGTGGCCGTCCACGCCGAGCGCGATCGAGAGCTTCGCCGCGAGACGCAGCATATCGTTTGATGATGTCACCTGCGGCAGGAGCCGTATCGCCCGCTCGATGCGGCGCACTTCCTCGGCCTGCGCGTCTTTCCACTCCGCGAGGAATTTTTCCGGGTCGTCCTCATAGCGGAGCCGTCTTTTTATGACCTCGGCTCTTTTGTCGAGGTCTTTTTCGCCCGCCACGTACACGGACAGCGCGAAGCGGTCGAGGAGCTGCGGGCGTATGTCGCCCTCCTCGGGGTTCATCGTGCCGACGAGCGAGAAACGCGCCGGGTGGGAGTAGGATATGCCCTCGCGCTCCACTGTGTTTATCCCCATCGCCGCGGAGTCGAGCAGCACGTCAACGACGTGATCGTCAAGCAGATTTATTTCATCGACATATAGAATGTTGCGGTTCGCGTCGGCGAGTATGCCCGTCTCGAAAGAGCGTTTGCCCTCCCGAATGGCTGCCTCTATGTCGAGCGTGCCGACGACGCGATCCTCGGTGGCGCTGACCGGCAGCTCCACGACCTTCATCGGCAGCAGCTCCGCCTCGGGCTCTTTGCCGTCGTATTTTTCGTGGCACTCGTCGCACCAGTTCGCGCTGTCTTTCGGGTCGTCGTGAAATCTGCATCCGACGACGCAGGAGCGCGGCGGCAAGAGGTCGGCGAGGGCGCGGACGGCTGTCGATTTTGCCGTGCCCTTCTCGCCCTGTATCAGGACACCGCCGAGGCGCGGATTCACCACGTTGAGCACGAGAGCTTTTTTCATGTCCTCCTGCCCGATAATCGCCGTAAACGGAAATGTTCCCGTTCGTTTCATTTGCTATTCCTCCTAAAAATTTATTATTATGACTTATTCGTCATCGTCGTCATCTTCGAGCTCGCCCTCGACCGAGAGGTAAAGCTCCCGCAGCTTTTCGCTGGTCTCATCTTTCGCGTTCCACAGGCCTCGCTGCTCGGCCTCGAGGAGCGTCTCCGCGATATTCTGGAGCGCCCATGGATTTACATCCTTCATCCATTTTTGAACCTTCGGGTCAAAAGCGTATTTTTTCGCGTAGTCCTCGTACATCCAGTCTTCCATCACGTTGCTCGTCGCGTCCCATTGGTAGCTGATGCTCAGTCGGTTCGCCATGTCCGTTGCGCCCTTGTAGCCGTGCTGCATGAGGCCGTCTATGTACTTCGGGTTCAGCGACTCCGCGCGGACGACTCGGCGCATCTCCTCCGCCACCGTGCGGATTTTCGGGGCTCCCCTGTTCGCGCTGTCGCCGACGTATGAGACGGGCTCTTTTCCGCCGAGCGTCTTAACGGCGTTTATCATGCCGCCGTGAAATCCGTTGTAATCGTCTGAGCTTAAAATATTCATGTCGTGGTTTTCCTCGTTTTTCACCGTCAGCTCCACTCCGGCGAGCCGCTTTTTGAAAAGAGACGGCTCAAAGACGCCTCGCGCCCCGCCGCCGAAAACGTGGCCGCCCCAGCGGACGTAGACATCAGAGAGATCGTTTTGGTCTTTCCAGTTTTTCGCGTCGAGCACCACGTTGATGCCGGAGCCGTATGTCCCGGGCGCGTTGCCGAAAACTCGGTAAGACGCCATGCGCCATGCGTCGTTTTCGCTCATGCCGTTGCCGGTGAGCTCGCCGCTTTCCTCACGGATATGCTTGCGGACAAAATTTTCTTCGTCGCCCTCGTCGAGCGACGCGACGCGAAGCACCGCCTGATCCAGCAGCTCCGCGAGCTGCGGCAGCGTGTCGCGGAAAAGCCCGCTTATGCGGGCCGTCACGTCGATGCGCGGCCTTTTCAGCTCGGACAGCGGTATGACATCCAGTCCGGTGACGCGCAGGCTCCCCTTTTGCCAGACGGGCTTCACCCCGAGGAGGTACAAAAATTCCGCGATGTCCTGACCGCTGCTTCTCAGGTTCGGACCCGACCAAAGCACCATGCCGATATTTTCCGGGTATTTCCCGTTCTCGGAGATATATCGATCTATCATGCAATCGCCGAGTTTTTTCCCGACGATCCACCCCGCTGACGATGGCAAGGTGCGCGGGTCTTGGCCGTAGAAATTGCGCCCCGACGGAAGGAGATCCACCCCGCCCGCGCTCGGCGAGCCGGACGGCCCAGGAGGCACATACCCTCCTGACAGAGCGGCCATAGTGTTATCCAGTTCGTCGGTCGTCTTTGAAAGTCGGGGATTAATTTCGTCTGTTATGAATCGAGCGAGCGATTGCAGTTCTTTTTGCCAGTCATCGCCGCCCTCCTTGACTTCCGCCATGGAGAGCGCGGCTTCCTCCGCCTCGGCGGTGAACCCGCCCTCAACGAGAGTGGAAACGAAGGCGCGTGTCTCGCGGCGGATTTTCGCGAGCAGCTCGCCGCCCGTCAGCGAAACGGACTCGATTATCCTCGACGGCTCTTTTTCTAAATCGCCGATGGGGATTCCCCACTTTTCCGCCCACAGCTCCGAGATTGATTTTATTTTTCCGTTTGACAGGCGCAGCAGGTGGAGCACCTCGCTCGTCAGCAGGTCGCCCGACGGGGCGTCGCCGAGCACATGAAGCCCAACGTGTATCTCGCTGTCCGACAGCTCCTCGATGTACTCATGCAGCGAGGCAAGGTAGTCCGCGAAAGGCGAGGAATCATCATACGGCACGGCGTCATCCAGTTCGGCCGCCTCCGCCAGCTCGCGCACCTTTTTTTCGATTGCCTCGGCCTGCTCCGAGTTGCCCGCGAAATGAGCGTACTCGTCCGCCAGCTTTTCTATTTCCGCCAGCTCGTCGAATGCACCCGCGTCCTCCACCGGGGCGGGCAGATACCCGACAAGGCAGGCTGACGAGCGTCTCTTTGCTATGATGCCCTCGCCGGCTATCGTCATCAGATACGGATAGATGTTTGGCAGATGCCCCAGCGCAATATCGGGGAAGCTCGCCTCGTCGAGGCCCACCGCTTTGCCCGGCAGCCATTCGAGGTTGCCGTGAGTGCCGAGGTGTATCACGGCGTCAGCCTTGAACACCTCGCGCAGCCAGTAGTAAAATGCGACGTATTGATGCGTGGGAGCAATCTTCGGGTCATGATACGCCCGCGCAGGATCCATGCCGTACTGCCTCGCGGGCTGGACAGTGAGGAAAATATTGCCGTCCATCGTGCCGGGGATTAAAATATTTCCCTCGTCCGAGAGCATGACGCTCCCCGGGGGCTTGCCCCACTGCTCGGTCATCTCGTTGCGTGAGCGTTCGGGCAGGGTCGCGAAAAATGCGGCGTACTCCTTCGCGGGCAGTTTCTCGCACGCCTCCGCCTGGGCGTCTGTCAAAAGCGATAGGTCATTGGTCGCGTGGCTCGTCATCAGCGAGATAAAAGCCTGCGCCGACTCCGGCACGAAATCGAGCGTGTAGCCCTCATCCTTCATCCTCAGCAAAATGCGTCGCGCGCTCTCCATCGTGTCAAGCCCGGACGCGCTGCCGATATTGTAATTTTTCGGCGGGTAATTGTGAAAAATCAGAGCGACTTTTTTGTTCTCGTTTTTCATGCGGCGAAGACGCGCCCATGCGCCCGCCTTTTTCACTGCCGCGCTCATGCGCTCCGCCATCGGCTCATACGACACCGCACCGTCGGCGCGGACGACCCGCCCCGCTATCGGAACGCCGTGAATTGCCCCGTCAAGCTCGGGCAGGGCGGCGCCGATGGAGGTCTCTATCGCGTTGAGCCCCTCGGGATTATTGCGCCACTCGTCCTCGGTCGTCAGCAGCGTGTACGCCGTCAGCACGGGCACGCCGAGTCGGCGGTAGTCGTCGGCTGTCAGGCTCCCGTTGCCGATCTGCGAGAATTTCATGGTGCTGACAAGCGTGTCAATGACGGGAGCGTCGTCGCGCATAAAAAAGCGCGAGAAAACCTCCCTTATCGTCGGCATGCCCAGCGAGACATCGGGGAGCTGATTCGCGAACACAGCGATAGTGTTCATTCCCTGCGCCTTAGCCTCGCGGATGAATGAAGCCGGGTATTTGAGATCGTCCCATATCCACTCGTCGCGATAGAAAAGAAGGCCTATTGTTGGCAGCGATTTGTCGATGAAATTTTTTTCGTAGTACTCAAGCGAGTCGGTGAACCCGTCGTCGAGCGAAGGGTGATAAATTCCCGCCCACGGTCGTGGACGCGGCTCATTTGGCGGCCTGTTCGTTTTCTCAAAAAGCGAAGCGGCGAAAATCCAAAGCTCGCGGTAATTTTCCGCGCCGCCGTAAAAACTGTATTGCCTTATTCGTGCCGCGTCCTCATCCGATATGCCCTCGCCGCGCTCGTCCGATACCGACTCCACCGCGTCCGCGACATACGAAATGCCGCGCTCCGATAAAAAAGCGCGGCATGAATGCCAGAAGGGCGACTTGTACCCGTTGCCAATAAAGCGCACTATTACAAGGCTCGTGCCTGCCAGTTTGCGCTCCCAGACATAATCCCACTCGCTCGATTTCTCGAGCTTCACTGCCATCGAATAATCCGAAATTTCCCCGGCGTCCCGCAGTGCGGCGCAGGCCTCGTTCATCGCGGCGTAACGGCGATTGTCATTCGTCATGTAAACGATTTTCTTTTCCATCGCCAAATCCCCCTCAAATTTGCACAAAATTTGAATATATAATATTATACCGTCATCATTAAATATTTGCCATAGAAAAATATTATTTATTTATGATAAAAAATATAATATTAACAACGCGAGATATTTTGTGGTAAAATGAGACGAATATCATGATGCGGGGGGGCACGCTATGAGCATCAGGCCAATCGAGGATGTCTATGACGCGCTTATCGGCACGCCGAAACCGAAAGCGGCGGGGCGAGGAAAAAAGAGCAAGTCCTCGGCTATGAAGGAAAAATTGAAGGAAAAATCCGTCAGGAAAAAATCAGCGCCGGAGAAAATGCGTTCTTCGGATAGAGAGACGGCCGAGAGCAATAAGACGACGCGGATGAGTTTCAGCGTCTCAGGCAAGGTCGCGGACGACATACGAGCATACGCGGCGTCCCGCGGCATGACACTTTCCGCGGTCATCGCCGACGCGGTCGAGGCGTATATCAAATGATCGTAATTTGCTTTTCGGGGGAAGGGAGGATGAGTTGAATGGGTAAAGCGCAGCCGATTGTGCTTCCGCCGATGCTCGACAGGATAAAATTTTTTTTCGATATTCTTGCTAAATCAAGCGAGGCATATTTTTTTGCTACCGATATAGGCAGCGGCCTCACGATGATCTCGGAAAACTGGGTGAATGATTTCGGGCTGAAGTCGGGCACTGTCATACGCGACATGGGCGAGGCGTGGATGTCGCGCATACACCCTGACGACCTTCCGAGGTTCGTGGCGGCGGAGAAGGCGATATTCGTCGAGCACAAGACGGACGAGCGACGAATTGATTACCGCGCAAGGAACAGGTTCGGCGAATATGTCTGGCTCAAATGCCGTGGAAGGCTTTTGAAAGACGGGAAGGGTAAGCCGATCTTCTTTGGCGGGATTATGACGCGCCTTGAGCATCTCAATGAGGCCGACGGCGTGACCGGGCTATTGTCAAAGGCGCCGTTTCAGCGGGCGATATCCGACGCGCTTGACGAGTTCAGGCGCACTGGCGTCGGCGGCGCAATTCTGATGCTTGGGCTCGATAATTTCAAGATTGTGAATGAGACATACAGCCGCTCTTTTGGCGACGCGGTGCTCAAGGAGACGGCGAAGCAAATCTCAAATATGTTGCAGCAGGACATGATGCTGTATAAGCTCGACGGTGACGAGTTCGCGATACTCATGCCGGGCGCGGGCGAGACTCAGACGGCGAAGCTTTTCAGGGCGATACAGAAGTGCATGACGCGCCAGCAGTTCATCGACGGGAAGATGTATTTCTGCACCGTGTCGGGCGGAACGGTCTTTTACCCGCAGAGCGGGCGCGAGGTGATGACGCTCTACAAGCACGCCGAGGCCGCGCTCGACCTGGCGAAGCAGGGCGGCAAAAATCAGCATGTCGTGTTCACTCGCGAGCAGTACAATCGCTGGATGAGAGGGCTGGCGATGCGCGACACGATAAAGACGAGCGTGGAGAATCGGTGCGAGGGATTCTCGCTCTTTTACCAGCCGCAGGTGGATTCGCGCACGAGGGGGCTCGTCGGAGCCGAGGCTCTGCTGCGCTGGAAGAATCCAAAGGGACGCATGGTCGCCCCGATGGAGTTCGTCCCGATACTGGAGGACACGAAGATGATCCTCCCGCTCGGAAAGTGGATTGTCGAGGAGGCATTGAATACTTGCAGGAAGTGGCGCGAGACTTTCCCTGATTTCGTCATGAGCGTTAATGTCTCGTACATTCAGATAAAGGATGTCACGTTTTTTCCTTTCGTCGTTGATGCGATCAAGCGCGTCGGCCTGCCGCCGTCCGCGCTAATGCTCGAATTGACGGAGAGCACGATTGTCTCAGACTGGACGTTTTTGAACCAGCAGTTTGACGAGTTCCGCAGGATCGGCATAGGCATCGCCATGGACGATTTCGGCACGGGCTACTCGTCCCTGGCGTATCTCAAAAATTTGTCGTGCGACGTCGTCAAGATTGACCGGGAATTTGTAAAAAATATTTTGCACAGCGAGTTTGACTGCGAGCTGGTCAGCTACATCGTGAAGCTGTGCCACAGCATGAACATGAGGGTGTGCATAGAGGGCGTCGAGGAGACTGACGTTTTTGATATTGTCGCGAATAAATGCGGGGCCGACCACATTCAGGGCTATCTCTTTGGGCGGCCTGTCTCGTCGTCCGATTTTGAGGAGCAGTATTTCGAGGCGCTTGCGCCGAAGGATAATGGTGATGTGAATGCCGAGAATCAAAAAGGATGAGGGTATATCCTCGCTGGGCGAGGGCAGGACAGTCTACAGGAAGGACTATGCGCCCGAGGTTTTGGAGACGTTCAGGAACAAGCACACGGAAAACGACTACTGGGTGAAATTCAACTGCCCCGAGTTCACGACGCTCTGCCCGATAACAGGTCAGCCCGATTTCGCAACGCTCTATATCTCGTATGTGCCCGACGAGCTCATGGTCGAGAGCAAATCGCTGAAACTCTATCTCTTCAGTTTTCGCTCGCACGGGGACTTCCATGAGGACGTCGTAAACGTGGTTATGAAAGACCTCATAAAGCTGATGGACCCCAAGTATATCGAGGTGTGGGGGAAATTCTTGCCGCGAGGCGGCATCTCCATCGACCCTTATGCTAATTACGGCAGGAAGGGAACGAAGTATGCGAGGCTCGCGGAGCGTCGTTTCATGTGGCACGACATGGCGGGAATGGAGAAAATCGACAACAGGTAGAGGATGCTGGCATGATTCAGGTTTACACCGGTACGGGAAAGGGAAAGACAACGGCGGCGATTGGCCTCGCAATGAGGGCAGTCGGCGCCGATTTTCGCGTCTACATGATGCAGTTCATGAAGGGGCTGGCGTACAGCGAGCAGAAAATAATCCGTGGATTCGCGCCGAGGATAAAGCTGGCGACCACGGGCAAGCCTTTTTTCGTCGCGGAGGAGGGAATGCTCACCGACGATGAGAAAAAAGCGTGGGGCGACGATGTCGTGATATTCCCGAAGGGCAGCCCTCCCGCCGACTACAAGAGAATGATAGAGGATGGCTTCGACGAGGCGGCGAGGGAAATCATCACGGGCGAGTACAGGCTCGCGATACTCGACGAGATAAATGTCGCGCTCTTTTTTGGTCTCATCGACAGGGGGAGAGTGGAGAGGCTCATGAACGAGATGCCTGATGAGGTCGAGCTGGTGATGACGGGACGCAATGCCCCCGATTGGCTCATGGAAAGAGCCGACCTCGTGACTGACATGCGGGAAGTGAAGCATTACTACGCGAAAGGCGTCGAGGCAAGACGCGGGATAGAGAATTGACACTTATCTCAGGCTGGAATTTTGAGATGAGATACGCCCGTGCTCTCAGCAAAGATAAAAAATCTTAACAGAGAGCAGTATGATTTTTGGGGGGGATGGCGCAATGCCTATGTTTCGTCGCCGCATGAGGCTCGTGCTCATCGGCGCTCTCATTGTCATGGGGAGCGTTTTGTATGCGCTCGCGGGGGAGAAAGAGGAGGCGAGTGTGAAGAATGTTGCGCCGTCGCCCGATGTGGTCGTTCATGTCGCGGGCGCGGTGAAAAATCCCGGGGTCGTGAGCTTGCCGATGGAGAGCCGTGTCGAGGCGGCGATTCGCGCATGCGGGGGCGAGGCACCGGGCGCGGATCTGGATAAGCTGAATCTTGCGGAGCCGATACACGACGGCATGAAAATAATGGTGCCTGAGAAAATCGCGCAAAGCCCTCATGGCAATGCTCCCGATTCCTTGGCATCGCCGCGGCCGTCGACGGGCTCCGCAATGCAAAATATGAAGACGATGCCGGAGGAGAAAAACGCCAGAGGAGAAACAATCGTGCATCTGAACTCAGCTGACGCGTCGATGCTCGACACATTGCCGGGCATAGGCCCCGTCATGGCGCAGCGCATCATAGACTATCGCATGGAGCATGGGGGATTCAAGACAATCGACGAGCTGAAAAACGTGCGGGGCATCGGCGATGTGCGTTTCAGTCGCCTCAGGGACAGGCTCGCGCTATGAACAGTGCAAAAAACATTGCAAAATTTACAAAAAAGAGTGCTGCTCATGTCAAATGAAAAAACACGCGTCGGTCAATCCCCGCTAGCCTTTCTCAATGCGCTGCTGGTGATGTTCGCGCTTGGCGTCGTCGTCGCCGCGGATGTTTGTGGCGGCTACGGCGCATTGACGATTTTATCTTTGCAAATTAATATGACCCGCCTTCTCATTTTTATCGGCGCGGGGCTTTTCGTGCTGTCATCATTTTTGCTTCATCGCGAGAGCAGGATGACAGCTTTTTTTGTTGCGCTATTGTTTTTCGTGCTCGGCAATTTGCGATTTCTTGTCGTGGATTATCTTCCCGCGAGCGATATTTCATTTCTCGCCGGTGGGGGCAATGGCGTCTCAGTGACGGGGCGCGTCGTCGAGGCACCGCGAGTGACGCCGACGAGCGACGGTGCCAGAGTGAGATATGTCATAGATGCGACGGGCGCAAAGCATGAAGGCGGGAATACGGAGCGCGTCACGGGTAGGCTGCATGTGACGCAGTACATTCGCTGGGAGAACGGCAGCAGCGGAAAGAGAGAGGAAAGACGGCACGCCGAGATAGGAGACGAGATAACGGCGACCGGCAGGCTTCGACATATACGGGGCTATCAAAACCCCGGGCAGATGGACACGGTTCGGATGGCGAGAGCGCATGGCATAACGGCTCGCCTGACCGTGCAACAGTCAAATCTCGTGTTGAACTCAAAGAGTGATGACGAGGTCACGATGATGGAGCGGGTCATGCGAATAATCGGGCGCGTGCGCGAGCATTGCAGGAGGTCAATGGGCGCGGCAATGAGCGATTATGACGCGGCGGCGATATTCGCGATGCTTTTCGGCGGCTATGACGGAATCAAGGAGGAGATGGTCGACTCGTTCACGGTGACGGGCATAGTGCATATCCTGTCGGTGTCGGGCTCTCATGTCACCCTGCTCGCGGGCATCCTCGCCTGCCTCGGTCGCGCCCTGCGCCTCAGACGCTTGCTCACGACTCTCGCGACCATCATCGCCATCATCTCGTACGTCGCGCTCGCGGGATTTGTGCCGCCCGCCGTGAGGGCAGGGATCATGGGCGCGCTCGCGTTGATCGGGATCGCGCTTGGGCGCGAGCGGGACTCGCGCCACGCTCTCACCCTTGCGGCTATCGTAATGCTGATAATCTCCCCTCACCTTATTTTTGATGTCAGCTTCATCTTATCGTTTTTGTCGACGGCGGGGCTGCTCTACATATCGCCCGTGACAGCGGAGCGCATAAATGATTTATTGCCTGCGGGGAAATTTTATGAGCGTCATGAGGGGGTTGCCTCGGCGGTCATCGGCAGCATCGCCGTCACCGTCGGGGCGCAGCTCGCGACTTTGCCGATAGTCGCGTGGTATTTCCATGTCGTCTCGCTTTCCTCGCTCATAGCGAATATCCTCGTCGTGCCTGTTGTCGAGTTGATTATTGTCGCGGGGGTTCTCGCTTGCATCGTCGGCATCGTTATGCCGCCCCTCTCGCGCCTGATATTCGCGATTGACGCGCTCGCCCTTGGCGTCGTCTATGAGGCGACGCGTCTTATCGCTCGGCTTCCCATGAGCCAAATCTATATGCCGCCTATGAATTTTTTCTCGTCGCTTTGCTATTACTCCGTTGTCGCGTTCGCGCTCCAAGGGCGCGGGATAAGAGAGCAAATCACTTCGCGCATAAAAAAATGCCGCGTTGTGATTTTTTCGTGCGCGGCGGCGATAATGATTTTCGCGTTGGTTCATTTTGCCATGACTCCGGATGAGATGAGCGTCCACTTCATCGACGTGGGGCAGGGGGACTCGGCGCTGGTCGTGACGCCTCACGGGAGAGCTTTTATGATTGACGCGGGCGGCACGCGCGATGGCTCATACGATGTCGGCGCGCGCGTGGATGTGCCATATCTGCTTCATCATGGAGTGAGGTCGCTCGACTGCATATTTCTCACTCACGCGCACGAGGATCACGCCGCGGGCGCGGGAGGCATCATTCGCCGTGTGCCCGTCGGAATGGTCTTGACTGCGGGGGAAGGGGCGCAGGAATATCGCGCGTCGATGGCGCTCTCCGCTGACGAGCTTGCGAGTACGCATATCGCCGCCTCCGATGAGGGCGATGTCATCACCATCGACGGCGTGACGATAGAGACGATTTATGCGCCGGGAAAAGGAACGGGGAGCGGCAACGAGATGAGCAACGTCTACCGCGTTAGCTACGGCGATGTCTCGTTCCTTTTCACGGGCGACCTCGTGAGCGAGCATGAGGCGGCTATTCTTTCCTCGCACGGAAACGTGAGGAGCACCGTGCTGAAAGTCGCCCACCATGGCTCAAAAACATCGTCGACGAAGGAATTTCTCCGCGCGGTTGGCGCGCAATATGCCGTAATATCGGTGGGCTACGAAAATTCATTTGGCCATCCGAACCGCGAGACGATTGATGCGCTGCGCGAGGCCAATGTGGAGCGCGTCTACCGCACAGACGAAAACGGCGCGATCGTATTTGTCACCGACGGAAAAAAATTGCAGGCGAAGCCGTATGTCGACGGGCAATGAATTTGCCCGCCATTTTTTTGTGCTTTTTGCTTGAACCGAAAGTATTTATCCGATGCTAACGGGCGCTAAAACTCCCGCTTCTTAAGCGGGAGATAAGCGCCCATAAGGCAATGGGTAAATTCGACTAGATTCAGTGGGAGCTTAAAACTCCCACTGAATAAGTCTCATTTTATATTGATTTTTGCGTCATAATTTAATATGATGTTTGTGAATTGAATTATATAAATTTTTTTTATTCGAGGCTGACGGGCGTTAAAATTCCCGCTTCTAAAGCAGTAGTTTTAGCAACCATAAGGCATAAGTCTCGTTTTTATGGGGTCTGATCATGGGAAAACAAAAAAATTTTTTACCGATAAAACTAAAATTTTTGATGGCGCTTATTTTTGCTTTGGCGGCGATTATTTTGCCCGAGGCGCCGCTCTCTTGCGCCGAGGCCGATTCACAAATGAGCGGGGAAAGACCGAGCCAGCATGATAATGTGAGGCGGGTTATCCGCGTCGCCGAGGTCGAGCAAAGCGGATACATGATGCCGACCGGCACCGGCATAATGCGTGGCTACGATGCCGAGTATATGTACAAAATAGCCCAGCGCGGCAATTTTGAGCTTCAGTTTATCTCGTATGCCGACTACGCTCAGGTGCTGGACGCGCTGGAGCGCGGCGAGGTCGATATGGCTGTCGGCGTCGCGAGGACGCCGGAGCGCGCGGAGAAATTCCTTTTCGCGAAGGATCCATTTGGCTCGGCGTCGCTGTCCTTGTGCGTGCGCATCGGCAACAATAGCTACGAGTATGGCAATCTCGAGCAGATAAAAACGATGAAGATTGGCGTGCTGAAAAATTCCTCCATGGAGTCATTCGCTGAAAAATGGGCGGCGGAGCGCGGCATCGAAATATATCACGCGTATAGCTCGGTTGAGACGCTTTATGACGCATTGCAGAACGGCGAGATAGATGCCATTGTCAGCGGATTAGCCCTGATGAGGTACACGCGCGTCATCGACCATTTCGTGTCGGAGTCATACTACCCTACATTCCGCAAGGACGACTACAATCTGAAGTCGATCTTCGACGCGGCAAAGGAC
>JAFTAB010000042.1 GCA_017458745.1 Schwartzia sp. (in: firmicutes)
ACCAAGAGTAATCGTGCCGCCTTTAACCGTGACCGCGGTATATGCGGCACCAAGGACATCATACTTCTCATCATAATCGGTGATCGTCACGGTGCCCTTCTTGACCGAGACGGTGTCCGCGCCATCGCCGAGGGTAACGCTTGCAGCGCCGCCGTTCAGCGAGAACTGGTCATTGCCGGCACCGAGATCCACTTTCGCAGTGACACCCTTTGCCAAGCTGCTGAGCGAGACGACATCAGCACCCGCACCGGTCTTGACAGCAGTGATGCCCGCGCCGCCCGTGATGGTCCAGTTCGAGCTGTTCCCGCTGGAGTCGATGGTGACGCCCGCCACAGCCAGCGCGCTTGCCTTGCCAAGAGAGACCTTGGCAATGTAGCCGCTCAAGCTAGCCTTCGCCACAATCGAGCCGATCGAGACAACGGAGGAGCTAATCCCGCCGCCGCTGTAAATTCCAACCGTGTCGCTTGCCGAAAGGTAGCCGAGATAGCTCTTTTTCTCAATGTCTGAAACGTACGAAGAAAGATTAATTGTTTTTGCTGTTGCCATAAATCCAACCTCCTAAAAATAATAAATATAATAAAATTGGTCACCAAGGAATATCCACATGGCATATAGATACTCCCCGCTCGCCTGACCACCCGCCCCGCGCACACCGAGGGGAAGAAGCCCTGAAAATCCAAGCATCGCCTCCCAAGGGGGAGCGAGGGGCAGACATTTTTACTACAAAAAGCATTGTATCACGCTATAAAAATTTTTGCAATAAAAAAAACCCTTTTTTTCAAAAAATCTTTTAGAAATTTTTCACGATATAGATAAGGGTGTGTTCGTAAAATGAGTTCGTACGTCAGAGAGAGATATTTTCACCCATCAAGGATAAAACTATAAAAAGAAAAAGACCTCCTATTCGGAGATCTCTTTCATGTATAATTTGCTTGCAGAACTCTTTTACTGGTCATCTGCACTGCTAACTGCTATTTCATGCTGTAATCCCATACACAAACCGATATATATAGCATCATCAATTTCATCCATTTTTTCTGCAGATAATGATCCGGCGCACCAAACTCCGGGTTGCTCGAATAAGTTTTTTTCTACCGGATACGGTTGAGAGCAGAGTGCCCATGACTTTTCTTTAAGTTTTGTAGTTCCAACCTCAATTTCAACATCGGTGGCATATTTATCACGAGGCTTATAGGCTTTATCGGATGTGATCAATATAATCTCGACTGTATCATATTTCTTAAAATAAGCTCCCTCCTGCAAGACCAAAACAAATTTAGGTTTACCATTTGGATATTTCGGATCAAATGTATGCGGAAAAGTTATATAATAAATTTCTCCTCTACGCAGCTCCATTTAGTTCATCTCCACAATTTGCCGATACATGAATGGCATTAAATCAGCGGCATGTTTATTCTCTGCAATAACGTCTTTATCTGTTTTTACTGATGGATATGTGCTTTTTCTAATTTTAGCTCTTTTTTGCAATAACAGCATTTTTTCTTTTAGAGTTTTCATACCTATCACCTCATCAGTTTTTAGTGTATTCATTGATGCAGCACAAAATTATAAGTCCTTATGCCTATTGTAAGACATTATGATTCTGTCTGTCAATATGTAATGTGTTATGCTACCATCCACAACCTATCAATTATCTGTAAAGGCACAGTATGGATCCATTCAACAAATATCTTGACTATAGGCGATATTTAATCAAGATATATATTACTTTCTAGTTCCCAGCTTGCGCACTTTTGCCACTGCATCCGTGTCGCCTTTTTTTTCATAATACTCCGCAAGCTGCTCGGCTATCTGCCCCACGTCTCTTTTAATCTTGTCATTCTCGGCGGGGTTCTCGGAGAGAAATTTCTCATCCAGTTCCAGCGCCTTCATCAGCAGGGGAGCGGCCTCGTCTTCCTCGCCCCTGTTCCATAGCTCCACGCCCTCCAGCGCGTAGGAGTCGGGCATGGTCGGCATATCGCGGCGCATCGCCTCGCGGGCGGCCAGCATCTCGTCCTCGTCACCCAGCCTCATGGCGGCTTTGTACCAGAATCTATACGGCTCAAATTTCATCGCTGCAAGAGTCTTCGTGTCTTTCTCAACGGAACGCTTGGCGTACTTTATTACCTCCGCCCATTTGCCCTCGCGCAGAGCCAGCCTCGCATGGTAGAAATTCGCGAAGTTCACCTCCCCGCCTTTTTCCTCCGTGCGCATGATGATATGCTTGTCGCGCTCAACTTTTTCTCCCATGCGCTCCGGGGCGTACCCGGTGTGATTGATGCGCAGCCGCTCCCTCGGCACGGTGCCCCCGATCACAAGAGAGCCGTCCATGTGGCTGACATATTCGTGGACGGCCCCGACGAATTTATTGCCGTTGCGGAATATCCTCACCGAGTAGTCCTCTTCCGTCGCGACATTGCCTCTCATGTCGATATTTATGCGGCGCACCTGCAGCGCATCGGGTCCCCCGATGTAGCTGTAGTCCTCCGTGACGTGCCTCACCTCGTCGCGCGTTTCCGGGGTGAATGACTCGTCGGAGTCTATGAATACCACCCACTCGCCCGTCGCCTTTGAGAGGGCGAAGTTCTTCGCGGCGGCGAAATCATCTATCCATTTGAAATGAAAAATTTTGTCGGTGTATTTTTTTGCTATTTCTATTGATTTGTCCACGGAGCCTGTATCGACGACGATTATCTCATCGACGCCGACGAGGCTTGCAAGGCAGTCGCCTATGTCCTCCTCGCTGTCGCGCATGATGACGCAGGCCGAGATTTTGCCTATGCCCTTTGCTGTCCTGCGACGCGCCAGCTCGGCGAGCACCTGCGGGAAGAGTATGCGCGGCCCCCCCGTCATTCTCCGCAGTTCCCTCTCGGGCAGCTCATCGAACATCACAAGGTCGCCGTCTTTATTGTTTCTCTCGTAAACGGAGGGATTCACGATTTTATTTTTGCCGTAATTTATTTTGACTTTGCATTTCATGAGGGAGACGACCTCCCTCACGACGTCGCCGCATTTGAATTCGATGCCCCGGACGAGGATGGGCTCGGTGCTCGTGTCCTGATTCATGGCGAAAAGCGCCGCCCTCATCAGGTCGTCTATGTAGGTGATGCGAAATCTCGCATCCTCCGCGAACCCCATCTCAAACCTCTTTACTTTCTTGCCGCGCAACTGCGACATCAGCAGGACAAGGGAATTGAGCGGATCCCCGCCCCGCTCGCAGCCAATCAGTTCCTCTTGCGACGAGGCGATGAGCAGCGTGGGCAGCCCGTCCGCCGTTGCCCTTTCGGCGATGGCGATGAGCGGCGTCGCGACAAACGGGGCGATGATGACGGCTCTGGTCACCCCCACGGCGCGGGCATCGGACAACACGCCGCGCAGCGCATCGTATGAGAGCGACGTGCCAATCAGTGGGATAAAAATTCCGACGGGGGCGGCGGGTTTTTCGGGAGCCTGCTCGCCCGACGGCGAAGCGTGCCGCCCCCACGGCTCATATGTCAGCCCGTTCATGGTGAGCACGCGGCGCATTGCCCTGCCGCCCTCGCTGTCAATGTCGGCCACAAAAAATCGCCACGAGGGCGCGTCGTTTTCATTCGGCATTTCCGTTTTTCTCCTTTATCTCTTCTCTCATTTGCTTCAGCGCGGCTTTCATCCCCGCCATCAAATCCACGAAATAATTTTCTTGGTCGGGATATTTTTTTTCAAATTCATCGGCAAGCCTCTCCGCCCGCTCCATGTCGGCAAGCCCCTCCCGCTCCCTGCCGGCGTTCCACATTCGCCCGCCCCTGAAATAGTAGAAGTCGGGGTAATCGGGGAAGGCGGCTATGCCGCGCTCAAGCGCATCGTCAATGCGCCGCTCGGCAGCGGCAAGAGCATCGCCGCTATCCGTCTCGCCGCACTGCGCCGTCGCGCCTTTGCCGTCGCGCAGCTTCTCGGCTATGGCATCAAGAGCGCGATAGAGCAGCCTGTGCCCGGCGAACCTGTCATGCACCGGAAGGTGACCGTGCATCGCGGCCTCGGCGCTGCGAGCGGCGGCCTCGTACTCGCCTCGGCTCAGGCGCATCCCCGCGAGATAAAAATCGAGCAGGAATGTCGAGCCGCCGTTTTTTTCTTCATTAGATAATATGCGGTAATTTCGATTTATTTTTTCCTCGTTGGCTCCCTTTTGATAGCCGGTATGATTGACGAGGATTTTTTCCTTGGCTATGCGCCCCGATATCAGCTGGCTGCCGTCCGCGCGCACGATTTGCTCGTGAACCTCGCCGACGTATCGGAGCGAGGGGATATTCCTCATCAGGCGCACGGCGAGGTCGTCAGCCTCGCCCACGACGGGCGCGCCGTCGCGCTCGATATTGTGCCGCCACAGCTCGATGATGTCGAAAGACGGCGCAATATGGCTTTTGTCCGAAAGCGGGGCGACGGGAGCGGACGAGGGCAGGGCGAAATCATTTGCCACTGCGTCGAGAATATTGACAGGATGACCGGGGATTATATTCATCTCTATGTCGCGAATGTCGCCCGCGACCAGCCGCTCCACTATGGGGCGGAGATTTTTTCTCGTGCCGTCGGTGAGATACTCGTCGCTGTCGAGCAGGAGCAGCCATTTACCCTTTGCCTGCCCTATGGCGAAATTTTTCGCCGCAGCGAAATCGTCGTGCCATTTATAGCGATATATTTTAGTGGGGTAGCCATGGCGGCGCATGGCGTCGCGGGCGACCTTCATCGAGTTGTCACGCGACCCGGTGTCGCACAGCACTATCTCATCGACGACGCCGGAGCAGCTCTCTATGAGCGTGCCGATGTCGCGCGACGAGTCGCGCATGATGGTGACGAGTGACAGG
>JAFTAB010000043.1 GCA_017458745.1 Schwartzia sp. (in: firmicutes)
AGATAAAGCTGTATAATGATGAGAGAATGGAAGCGTCGCGGCCCAGGATTGAGATTGATGTTTCTAGGCTCGCGGGCATAAGGAGGAATGCCGAGGCCACTCGCGACAAACTGCTCGACGGCATAGAGGATGAAGTTGAGACGGATATGATCGCAAGTGAGAATACGATGCCCGTGGATGAGAATATGGGCACGAGGAAAGAGAAGGAAAATAATGCGGCATCCGGCTTGCCGCATGGGCTTTCATCCGACGAGGCCGAATTTTTGAGGCTGCTCATTGTCGGGAAGCCGTACGATGATTTTGAACGCGAGAGGCATGTGTTCGCATCGGTGCTGGCTGACGGCATCAATGAGAAACTGATTGATGAGCTGGGTGACACCGCCGTCGAGGAAAATGGCGATGGGCTTTATGTGATTGTCGAGGATTACCTTGACGATGTGAAGGGGCTAATAAATGGACAATAATAAAAAGATGCCGCGCCGCATCGCTCAGGCCGTCATCAATTCGCTGAAGGGCGGCGTCGTGCCGCGAGTGGGGTTGCCGTATGTGACCGTCGGGCGAAAGCATGAGATTGAGGCGATGCTTCGCGACATTGAGATTGTGGGCGAGGGCGGCGCATCGTTTCGATTCATCATGGGACGATATGGCAGCGGCAAGAGTTTTTTGATGCAGACTATTCGCAATTACGCTATGGAGCGCGGATTTGCGGTATGCGATGCTGACCTCTCGCCCGAGCGAAGATTGCAGGGCACTCGCGGGCAGGGGCTCGCGACGTACAGGGAGCTGATGCGAAACCTCGCCACTCGGACGAGGCCGGAGGGCGGGGCACTAATGCTCGCCATCGACAAATGGATAAGCGGCGTCGAGGCGTCGGTCGCGGCGGACGGGGTAGAGACGGGCAGCGACATATTCCGGGGCGAGGTCGAGCGAAAAATTTTTGATGTGATTCGCTCGATGGATGAGCTTGTTCATGGCTTTGATTTTGCGAGGGTATTGACTCTCTATTGCCGCTCGTACTGGAGCGGCGATGATGAGACGAAGGGGCGCGTGATGAAATGGCTGCGCGGCGAGTATAAGACTAGGTCGGAGGCGAGGGCGGAGCTGGGAGTGAACGTGATTATCACGGACGACGATTGGTATGAGTATCTGAAGCTCTTCGCGTTTTTCTTTTGTCTGGCTGGCTATCGAGGAATGCTCGTGCTCATAGATGAGCTGGTGAATATATATCGAATCCCGAACACTGTCACGCGCAATAATAATTATGAGAAAATCCTCACCATGTATAATGACGCGATGCAGGGCAAGGCGCATCACATCGGCATCATAATGAGCGGCACGCCCGAGTGCGTGGAGGACAGGAGGCGCGGGGTATACAGCTATGAGGCATTGCGCTCGCGGCTGACGGCGGGAAAATTCGCGGGGATGGGCGATGGCATGAGGGACATGCTGGCGCCCGTGATATGCCTTGACCCGCTCACGCCCGAGGAGATGATGGTGCTCGCCGAGAAGCTGCGCGACATCCATGCGGGTCTGTATGGCTGCGATTCGAGGATTGACGAGAATGATCTTGCGAGCTTTATAAAAATTGAGTATGCGCGTGTAGGCGCGAGCCGAAAAATTACGCCGAGGGAAATAATCCGCGATTTCATTGAGCTGCTTGACATACTTTATCAGCATCCCGAAAAGAGTGCCGAGGAAATTTTGGGCTCTGACGAATTCAAATACGCTGACACGCAGGAGGGGGACGCGGGCGAGTTCGCGGACTTCACGATTTGATTTCATATAAAATGTGATTGGTTTTGGCGAGGGTATTGCGGTGGACGTTTTTGAGCGTTATGCTCCTTTTATACAGGATTTCATATATGACAGCGGCTGGACCTCGCTGCGCGGCATCGAGGTCGCGGCGGGCGAGGCAATCTTCGGCACCGAGGAAAATGTGCTGCTCACTTCGTCGACTGCCTCGGGGAAGACCGAGGCGGCGTTTTTCCCCATTATCACGATGCTGCATGAGGCCCCTCCTTCTTCGGTGGGATGTCTTTATATTGCGCCTCTCAAGGCACTCATCAATGACCAGTTCGGAAGGCTCAATGAACTCTGCGAGCGGGCGGATATTCCCGTTTTTCATTGGCACGGGGACGTATCTTCGTCGCACAAGAAGAAACTTTTAAAGCACCCGGCGGGGATCCTTCAGATTACTCCGGAGTCACTGGAGGCGATGATGATTCGCCGTCATGGCGAGATATGTCACCTTTTCGGCGACCTGCGCTTCATCGTCATTGATGAGATTCATTCGTTGCTGCGGGGGGACAGGGGCGGGCAGGCACTCTGCCTAATGGAGCGACTGTCGAGACTAGCGGGCGTTTCCCCTCGGCGCATTGGCCTCTCGGCGACGCTCGGTGACCCGACGGCGGCGGGGAAGTTTCTCTTCGATGGCACAGGTCGAGGCGTCGTGATTCCAAAGGTGAAGTCACAAAACATGAGATGGCATCTTTTGATGGAACATTTCTATGTCACGCCGCCGCAGGCCGCCGACGCGGGCGATGAATCCGAGAAGCCAGCGCTTTCCATTCCGGCAACTGATACCGCCCCGGTTGCCGCCGACCCTGCGTATGCCTATATCTTTGAGCATACGCGCGGAAAAAAGTGTCTCGTTTTCAGCAACTCGCGCGAGGAGTGCGAGGCCGTGACCTCGACGCTTAGGGCATACTGCGAGGCGCGACATGAGCCGGACAGGTTTCTCATACATCATGGCAATCTGTCGACTTCTTTTCGCGAGAGCGCGGAGGACGCGATGCGCGATGACGATCTCGCCCTCACGACGTGCACGACGGCGACTCTTGAGCTGGGCATCGACATAGGAAAGCTGGAACGCGCTTTTCAGATTGACGCGCCCTTTACGGTGTCGGCTTTTCTTCAGCGGATGGGGCGCACGGGGAGGCGAGGCGACCCCGAGGAGATGATATTCGTAATGCGCGAGGAGCATCCCGAGCCTCGCGCGCTGCTCCCGGAAAATGTGCCATGGAAATTATTGCAGGGAATCGCGCTGGTGGAGCTTTACCTGTCCGAGCGATGGGTGGAGCCGCCGAGGGAGGGCAGGCTGCCATACAGCCTGCTGTATCATCAGACTATGAGCGCGCTCGCGGCGGGCGGAGAGATGACGGCGGCGGAGCTTGCCAAAAATGTGCTGGGGCTCGCGTACTTCAGTAACATTTCCCGCGAGGATTTCAGAGAGTTGCTTTTGCACCTGATCGAAAACGATCATATTCAAAGGACGGAAAATGACGGGCTAATCGTTGGGCTGGCGGGCGAGCGCATCGTGAACAGCTTCAAATTTTTCGCGGTGTTTCAGGAAAATGAGGAGTACACTGTGCGCTGCGACTCTCAGGAGCTTGGCACTATAGTAAAGCCACCTCCCGTCGGCGATAAAATAGCGATAGCGGGACACGTCTGGGTGGTGGAGGAGCTTGACAGGAAGCGTCGTGTGGTGTACTGCCATCCGGTGAAGGGGAGGGTGCCGGCTTATTTCGGTGACTGCGCGGGCGACATACATACGAAAATCTTGGAGAAGATGAGAGACATTCTTCGAGTCGATGATGACTACCGCTATCTCGGGAAAAATGCCCGCGCTCGTCTGGCCTCGGCAAGGGAGGCATCGCGCATCGCGGGGATAACGTCCTCGCCGATGGTTCCGCTGGGCGGCAATATGTATGCGCTTTTTCCATGGGTCGGAAGTTATGCTTTCCTCGCGATGGAGCGATTCATCCGAATACGCATGAAGGAATCGGTCAAGGTGAGGGGCTTTTCCTCGGCCAGACCATATTTTATGACATTCTCGACGGACGCCTCGCCTGATGAATTTATCTCACGCATCAAGGAAGAGGCTGCAAAGCCTATTGACCCGATGGAGCTTGTCTTTCCAAATGAGGTTCCTGTTTTTGACAAATATGACGAGCTGCTGCCCGAGCATCTGGTGAAAAAAGGATTTGCGTGCGGCGTGCTGGACATAGCCGGCATGAAGGAGAGAATTTTGGGGTGGTAACACCCCCTTTATTTTTATGAAAAAAATATGTATAATTGAAAGGCATGAAATGATAATGACGGAGGTGAAATGATGACGGAAATATTTGAGCGCATAGGGCGATTTGTCATCAAATGGCTCACCTGCGTCGGCGAGGTCGTGCTGCTTTTTGTCGAGACCATTCGCCAGCTCAAAAGGCCGCCGCGTATGCGCCATGTTTTCGCGCAGATGGCTCATCTCGGCGTTGACACTTTCCCGATAGCCGCGCTTACGCTTCTTTTCACGGGAATGGTCATGACGCTCCAGACGGCTGACGTTTTCATAGAATTTGGAGCGCAGTCCACTATAGGTGGCATCGTCTCGATAGCGATAGGGCGCGAGCTTGGCCCCGTGCTCGCGGGAGTCGTGCTCGCCGGCAGGGTTGGCTCCGCCATCACGGCGGAGATAAGCACGATGAAGGTGACGGAGCAGATAGACGCGCTGAAGGTGATGGCGACTAGCCCTGTCGGCTATCTCGTCGTCCCGCGGATGATTGCCTGCATGATTATGGCTCCGATACTCACAGCTTTTGGCGACATGATTGGCGTCCTTGGCGGATGGGTGGTCGCGACAGCGCGTTCCGGCATCAGCTCATTTATTTTCTGGCATTCGATTGATGTCTTTTTGAA
>JAFTAB010000044.1 GCA_017458745.1 Schwartzia sp. (in: firmicutes)
AACGACGGCTCCAAAGGCGGCGGGCAAAATCCACAGCGACATAGAGCGCGGCTTCATACGCGCCGAGATAGTGAACTACGATGACCTCATAGCTGCGGGCAGCACCGCCGCCGCGCGTGAAAAGGGAAAAGTGCGCCTCGAAGGAAAGGACTATGTGATGCAGGACGGCGACGTCACCTACTTCAGATTTAACGTGTGATAACTTAATCCGAATAATATGAGCCATCCTTTTTTTATTCGCGCCGCGCTTTTTCTCGCCATCGCCATAATCGTTCAGAGCCTTCGTCTCGTTTTTCCTTTCATTCCCGCCCCCGTTAATCAATTCGTGCTGGGCAGCATCATAAATATGCTGATGGTGCTCGCGATGCTCATGACGGGAAACGCCTGGACCGCCGCCATCGGCCTCGTCCTGCCGCTCGTCGCTTTTCTCACCGGGCAGCTTCCTCTCGCGCCAATGATTATCGTCGTCGGCATAGGCAATGTGATATACATGGTGCTCGCGTGGCGGCTTTTCCCGCGAAAGGCAATGTACGCCGCTCCGATTCTAAAGACCCTGCTTTTATTCCTCGGCGCGAAAGCGGTCATATCAATGCTGGAACTTCCCGAAAGCGTTGCAAACGTCATCACCCTCATGATGAGCTGGCCCCAGATCGTAACGGGCACTATAGGGATAATAGCGGCAAAAAAGCTGCTGCCGCGAATAAATCAATTCCGTAAATCAATTACATAAATAATGCAAAAAATGCGCATATCTCAGCAAAATGAGATATGCGCATTTTTTATTTATACATTCATGACGACATCACTTCATTATCTCGGCAAATTTATCCTTTACCTCATTCTCCTCAGCCATCAGTTTATTCCAGTTGACCGACATTGAATGGATTTGCAGGTCGAAAAGGCTTCGTGAGCCGACAGGCTCATTTATGCCGAACTTCACCGGATGCATGAATCCAAGGCTCATGGCCGATTGACCTTCCTCGCTCAGCCACCAGTCCACGAGTTTTTTTGCGCCCTCCGGGTTCTTGGCGTCTTTCATTATGGCAATATAGCCGGGCACGAGCACGCTGCCCTCCTCGGGGTAAACAATGGCGGCGGGCACGTTGAGCGCCGACTTCTGCTTCAGCACGTCCTCCTCCATCGTGATGGTGATGGGATACTCGCCGCGAGAAAATTTATCGCGCATTTCCATAGTGGAGCTCACCAACACGCCGTTTTCCTTCAGCTTCTCCCAGTACTCCCAGCCGTATTTGTCTTTCAGCGCCATCACGGTTGCCAGCGCCGTGGCCGCGACGCTCGGATTCGACATCGCGATTTTTCCCTTATACTTGGGATCCAAAAGATCCTTCCAGCTCTTTGGGATGTCCTCTATCTTTTCGCGATTCACGGCAATCACCACCGCGCTGACGCGGATGGGAGTAAACGAGCCGTCCGCGTCCACCGTGACGGCCAGCTCCGCCGCCTGCGGCGACTTATAATTCAGCAGCTTTCCGTCTTTCTTCAGATGCAGGTAAAAACTCGGGTCAGAAATCATCACCACGTCGGCGTCGGATTTTCCCTCTTTCAGCTCGCTCATGATTTTCTTCTTGACATTCTCGCTGCCTGCCGTCCGCCAGTCGACATTGACATCCTTCAGCTGCTGCTTCACAACGGGCTGGGCCATTTCCTTGACCATGCCGTTGTAAACGGAGGTGTAAACCGTCAGCTCGCTTGCCTGCTTCTCATTGGCCTTCGGCTGCTCCTTCCCACCGCATCCCGTGACAGCGATCATGGCGACCAGCAAAAAGAAAACCGCGACGCCCTCATAAAATTTTTTCACTTTCTTCACTCCTTAACTAATTAGTAGAAAAATTCAATTTGCCGTTCATTTTTTATAAAAAGTTTAACACTTTTCCATACATTTGTAAATCTTTCTTATAGGTCTTGGCACCAGTGAACATCTATAGTGAAATCAATATTTTTTCAAGCATCGGATATTTTTTAAGTGGAGTTTCCAAAAAGAATGATATAAAATATAGCATTGGAAAAACAAGTATAAAATGGCGGGAACGAGCAGTTGCTTGTCCGCAATTTAATATAGGAGGTAATTTTTATATGCGAAAGAGCCATCTCGCCGTTTCCATTCTCGCGGCGCTGACCGTCGCGCTATTTTCGCCCTGCGCGCTCGCCGAGGACGGCGATGCCGCCAAGGGGGAGACGCTCGACACATACACGCTCGATGACACCGTCGTGACCGCGACACGCGTGCCGGTCTCGCGCAAAGAAGTCTCGTCCGCCGTCGAGATTATAACAAAGGAGGAAATAGACGCCCAAGGCGCGGACAATCTCGCCGACGCCATTCGCTACGCGACGGGAGTAACGATCACCCAGACGAGCGCACAGCCCGGTCACAAGGCTGTCTCCATTCGCGGCTTTGACTCGCGTTTCTCGACTATCCTCGTCGACGGCAAGCGCGTCGCCTCGGAGATTGACCAAAACTACGAGCTTGATCGCATACCCATCGACAGCATTGACCACATAGAGATAGTGAGAGGGCCTTCAAGCTCCATTCACGGCACGGAGGCCATGGGCGGCGTCATAAATATTATCACGAAAAAGACAAAGGATTTCTCTTTCTCCCTCTCCGGCGACCTCTCGACATGGACGGGAGCAGGCGAAAAAGGCCCCAAACGAGTCGGATTTTTCGTCGACTCCGGCGAGATTGGCAAATTCTCCGCTAGGATTACGGGATTTTACCGCAGCAACCCGACCGCATTTTATCGCAGCGACAAGACGACATACGAGCCGTACGGCTCATGGAAGCATTTCGGCGCGTCGCTGGAGTACCGCCCGACCGAGCGCGAGACTATACTTTTCACTCACAGCGACACGCGCGAGAACACCACGGAGTATTTCTACCCCAGCTCGACTGTCCTTGGCATCGGCAAAGATCTGATTGACCGCCACGAAAACTCAATCTCGTACGAGAACAAGAGTGATCGCGGCGAGCTTTTCCTGCGCTACTACCGCACCGTCATGGTGAAGCAGCGGGACAATATAAACAGCGCGACGGGCCATCTCGTGGGCCCCAATAGCTGGGTGAGGGCGCATCGCACTATAAACGCGTACGAGGGTCACTACACTTTCAAAGCCGGCGAGCACAAACTCACTTTGGGCGGCGAGTATCGCCCCGAGACATTCAGGGGCACCGCCGTCACGCGCAACGGGGGCGACTTCACCGCGGAAGGCCCGGAGGGCAGAAAGCAGCGCGGCTCGACGTATCACTTCTACTACTCGGCGGCATACCTTGAGGACGAGTGGAAAGTGAATGACAGGCTGCTCGCTTTTATCTCTATGCGCTACGACGGCAACAATCACTTTGACGATAATTTCAGCCCCAAGCTAGGCCTCACATACTCATTCGATAAAAACACGCGCCTCAAATTCAACGTCGCGCGCGCTTTCCGCTCGCCGACGCCCAACCAGCTTTTCCAATGGAACACGTCGCAGATGGGCAATCCCGACCTTGACTCGGAGACCTCATTCTCATACGACATTTCGCTCGAAAAGGAGTGGAAAGGAAAAAGCGCGAAGCTCACATTCTTTGACAACCGAGTGCGCGACTACATAGGGCTTGTCACGACCAACCCGACTCTGCGCTGGCGCGAATATCAGAATATCAACCGCGTGACCATCAGGGGCATTGAGGCCGAGTACAATGCCGAAATCGCGCCCAGCCTGAATTGGCATTCCTCATGGACGTGGCTCGATGCGAAAAACAAGACGACAGGCGAGCGACTCGAAAACCAGCCGCGCCACCTCCTGAAAAGCGGCCTGACATGGAAAGCAAAGCACGGATTCACGGCGGACCTTGAGACGGAGTTCTACAATGGCTACCTCGCAAACCCGGGCGGCAGCAAATCATTCGCGCTGTGGAATCTCGTGCTGTCCCAGAAACTAGGGGAGGGATTCACCCTGCGCGTTGGAGCGGAGAACATTTTCAACAAGAAGGACGAGGATCTCGCCCTGCCCGGTACTCTGCTGAAGGCGACCCTCGCATACAATTTCTGATAATATCAAAGAGCCGCAATCTCCACATTTGATATGAGTATCGGAAAATGCTCCCGGAAGAAACCCATGATATGCCCTCGGGCAAGTTCATACGCATCTTACGGGAATTACCACAAAAAGCCTTCTCCGATTTCTTTGATGAGAGCGTGTATAACGAGGAGCAAATCAGCCTCGTGCAGTGCATTATGGATTGGCTGGCGCAAAATGTCACGATGGAACGCCAAGAACTCGGCGACAGCGACAACCTCGGCTGTCTTTCCATCAGCGAGGTTTTTGAGCCAACAACGCTCAAGAGCATCCTTGCCATTATTGACAGAGTAAATGCCAATGCTATGCCCATGGCGACGTGATATGGAGGTACGAAAATGGCCAGTTCTGCTAACTTCGGATGGATAGGGTTCTACATGGCATTTGCCGATGCCCTTTTGCCTTTTAGGATAACCGGGCGACTCTGATTGAGAAAATCCAAAACGCCTATGCCGACGTAAAAATGAAATTGCCCACATTAGAAAAGGGCGGCATTCCTAAGGACATCGACCCCTTTACGATTTTCGGCCTCTTCAACAAGGGCATCACGGATGCCAACCGCAAAGCCATCATCGGCGCATTTAAGTCCGAGTTTGCCGTTGCCGCCGATGTGCCGACGGATTTTTCCGGGATTCCCGTCTTGATGAATATGGCGTCAACTTTCTATGCCTTTGAGGACACCCGTGGGGCGCATGACATTGACACCCTTTGGGATGTATTTGTTTCTGCCATTACCTTGGCAAATACGAAATCTCCCGCAGACAGGGAAAATTTCTGCCGCGCTTACGATAAGGCTTTGACTCAGCCGCGTATCAAGTGGAATCTTACCATGGGACTGTACTGGATTCGCCCCTACGATTATTTGAACTTGGATTCCCGCAATCGTTGGTACATGAAAGACTCTCAAAACATATCCGCCGACATCGTTGCAGAAATTACCGTCATGGATAAAACCGATACCGTTCCTGCCGGAGATAAGTATCTGGAACTTCGGGACAAGTGCTTGGCGGCACTCGCAGGAGGAACTTACGACTATGATTCCTTCCCCGGTCTCTCCTACAAGGCTTGGATTGTTTCCAATGAGGTAAACCAACAAAACAAGGAAATGGAGAAATCAGGGAAATCTGCCGCTGCTTTCCTACGGTGGTTCAAACCGCTTTTGCAAGCCCTCCGTGACCTTGGCGGCTCGGCTACCCCGGCGGACACTCGCAAGAAAATCATCGAGAACGAGCATTTGACAGATGCAGAAATCAGCGAAACCAGAGGCAAGAGCAATGTAAACAAATTTGAAAATGAAGTAGCCTTTGCCCGAAGCTATTTGGTGAAGGGAGGTTACATAGATAACAAAGTCACCGGGGTATGGACGCTCACCGAACTTGGCAGAACCGTGGATATGACAGAGGAGCTTGCAGCGGAAACTTTCAAAAACGGCTGGCATGACATGCTTGAGAAAAGAAAAGCCCAAGAAAACTCGCTCGGCGATGCCGACGTTGCAGCCCAGCATATATGGTTATTCGCTCCTGGCAGAGGAGCTTTCATGTGGGATGAATTTTATGACAAGGGTATTATGGCTCTTGGATGGCCTGAAGCAGGTGACTTATCACAGTACAACAGCAAGGAGGAAATCAAGCATGCTCTCCAAGAAAAGCGAAACCCCAATTTCCCTTTTATGCACCCCAAGCGTATGCTGTGGCAGTTCGCCAACGAAATGAACCCCGGCGACATCGTGTTTGCCAAGAAGGGACGCTCGGAAATAATCGGCAGGGGCATTGTGGAATCAGATTACATATTTGACAGCGAGAACAACGATTTTCCCAATGTGCGTAAAGTCCATTGGACGCATAAGGGGAATTGGGAGTCCCCGGAAATGCTTGCCATGCAGACGTTGACCGATTTGACCAATTACAAGGAATCCGTCAGCAAAATCTCCGCTCTTTTTGACACGGGGGATGATGGCGGCGAAGACGATGTGGAAGAAATCGTCAAATATCCCATCTATACGGCAGAGAATTTTTTGGACGAAGTGTACCTTGACGAGAATGCCTACGGTCTGCTTGTCAGTCTTTTGCGGACAAAGAAAAATGTCATCCTCGAAGGCGCTCCCGGCGTAGGCAAGACTTTCATTGCCAAGCGGCTCGCCTATTCCATGATGGGCGAAAAAGACACTTCCCGCGTGATGATGGTGCAGTTCCACCAAAGCTATTCCTATGAAGATTTCATTATGGGCATTCGCCCTACAGAGAAGGGCTTTGAAGTAAAGAAGGGTATCTTTTACAATTTCTGCAAGAAAGCCGAGGACGACAGTGACAACGACTACTTCTTCATTATTGACGAAATCAACAGGGGAAATCTGAGCAAAATTTTCGGCGAGCTTTTCGTGCTGATAGAAAACGATAAGCGCGGCGAAAAGAACAAAATTCAACTCATCTATGCCGATGAAATGTTCTTTATCCCCGAAAATGTCTATATCATCGGCATGATGAATACCGCCGACCGCAGCCTTGCCATGATGGATTATGCTCTGCGGAGGAGATTCGGCTTCTTTACCATATACCCGGCATTTTCCTCGGACAGCTTCAAGGCATATCAAGAAAGTATCGACAATCGGAAGTTCGACAGTCTGATTTCTTGCGTGATGGAGTTGAACAGCCGCATAAAGGAAGATGAATCCTTGGGCGAAGGCTTCTGCATCGGTCACAGCTATTTCTGCAACATCAAGCCTGAGGATATGGATGGGCAGAAACTTTCCATGCTTGTGGAGTACGAAATAATTCCCTTGCTCCGTGAATACTGGTTTGACGAACCGAATAAGGTAAAGGAATGGAGCGATAAGCTGCGGAGCATAGTCAAGTGATTAGGATTCAGAACATCTATTATATGCTGGCCTACGCATTCCAAGTTTTGTCCGGGCAGGGCTATAAAAATCTTGCCACGGAGGATTTTGAGAATACCGGCGAATTAATGGCGGCCATTCTAATCAAGGGGATTGGTAATCAGGTCAAACGGGGACTGGGCAAGGAATACATACCGCGAAGGGAGATTTTGGCATCCCTTCGCGGTAAGATAGACTTAACCGAGTCCGTAAAGGCGCAGGCAATAAATAGATGCAAAATGGTATGCTCCTATGATGATTTTTCCGTCAATTCCTACATGAACCGCATTATCAAATCCACGGTGCAGATGCTTTTGAAAAGCGATATATCAAAAGAACGGAAAAAGGCTCTGCGAAAATTGATGATGTTTTTTGGCGAGGTTGAGCCGATAGACCTGCATAAGGTCAACTGGCATTTTCGCTACGACAGAAACAATCAGACATACCGAATGCTCATTTCCATTTGCTATCTCGTTGCCAAGGGACTGTTACAGTCGCAGACGGCAGGAAAGACAAAACTGATGGATTTCCTCGATGAACAGCGAATGCATCGGCTCTACGAGAAATTTATTCTCGAATATTATCGGCGGGAATTTCCACAACTAAATGCCAATCCATCCCAGATAGCTTGGCAGCTTGATGATGATGTGCGTGATATGCTCCCCACCATGCAGACGGACATCATGCTGGAGTATGGCGAAAAGACGCTGATTATTGATGCCAAATATTACTCCCGCACCACCCAGCAACAATATGGAGCGCATACGCTCCATTCCGGCAATCTTTATCAGATTTTCACTTACGTCAAAAACAAGGCGGCTTCCATGAAGGATAATCAACAGAATGTATCCGGGCTGCTCCTTTACGCCGGAACAGATGAGGACATTGCTCCAAACCAAACTTACTCCATGAGCGGCAATCGCATCGGCGTAGAAACTCTCGACCTAAATCAAGACTTTTCCGGTATTAAGGCTCACCTTGACCGAATTGTCATGGACTATTTTGAAATTGAAAGGACAGGGATGTGATATGCCTGACTATCTTGCCATCCATGATTTTGCAAAAAGGTATCGAGATATTTATAAAAACCACAATACAACGGAATCCGATGTATCGGATAACTTTTCGGAGCAATGTTTCGAATTAGGCTTTGAGATGGATTGCGGCAAAAGTTTTATAGATTTGTTCCAAAGTGCGCCGTTTTATAATCCCGATGCCTTGGAAGAAGTCATTGATGACATAGTAGATACTATGCTTTTGGGATGTGCAATATTCTCTCGTTGGAGATATGTGACACATTGGGAGGTTTTTTCATCTCTGCTCGATGAGCGCAATAGAAAGTGGTTTTTGACTGCATTTGACAGGTTGGCGGTTATCGCATTAAAATCTTACAAAAAACAGTTTAGATTTAGAGGAGAATTGCGTAAACTACAGCTTATATCGAACAACATTGGCTTCGGCCCTATACCGTTGCCGAGCGACATCGAAGTTGAGCAACGCTTGACCATCATATCAGGCGGACGTGTGTGGTTGTCGAGGTACAGATACGGTGCAATGGGCGATAGAGACAAATATGAGCTGATGGATAAATTGCATCTAAAAATCGACACCATCTCAATTATACAGGAAGTCGAACAATTTTTCCGAAAAGGCTATGATATATATTCCGCTACAGATGTTGGCGCATGGGAACTACGATTGACAAATACGGACGGGGATATTTTCAAGACACATGGTGCGCTTACCAGCGGACATCACGCATTAGATGCTCTTTCTGACCATATCCGAAAAGAAAGTGGTTATCGTGACTTATTTGTATTTAACGGAGGCATCTCGTAAAACGGGTGCATACATTCCCAACGGCAGTGATAAATCAATACACCCTTTTTTACTTGTTGCCGCCTAAAATACTATTGCTCTCAAAAATAGCATAGCAAATCGTAATGCCTCCGCAAACAAAAAATCCCTGCAAGCCCATTGTAGCAAGGATTTTCTAGGATTTTTACATTTTGGGGCGTTGTATCAAAATAGTCGTCCTATCAAATTAAAATTTTTAGATGAGGAAGGAATATCATGAGCAAACTTACACTGGCAAGAGCCAAAGAAATTCTGACAAAGCATGTCACCGAGGATCATCTTTTTACCCATGCCGCCGCCGTAAGCGCGGCAATGGGGGCAATGGCTGAGCACTACGGCCTTGGGGCAGAGGAAAAGGATCACTGGGAGGCCATCGGCTGGCTCCACGATGTGGACTACGAGAAGTACCCGAACGAGCATTGCCACCACGTCAGGGAATTTCTCACCCCCGAGGAAGTAGATGAGGAGGATATGCGCGCCATCATCTCCCACGGCAACGGCCTGACGGGGGTAGACGAGGAGCCGCAGACGGATATGGAGAAGAGCCTCTTCACCGTGGATGAGCTGACGGGCATCGTCCATGCCTACGCCCTGATGCGCCCCGAGCGCCTTTCCGGCATGGAGGTGAAGTCATTGAAGAAGAAATTCAAGGACAAACGCTTCGCCGCCGGCTGCAACCGTGAAGTCATAAAGAAGGGCTTTGAAATGCTGGGACTTGAGCCGGGCATCGTCATGGAAGCCTGCATACGCGGTATGCAGGCTCATGCCGGTGAGCTGGGGCTGGAGTAAGGCAACAGCCTTGCCGCAGTCTATCAGAAAAGGGTGTATTGCATGGGAAAATGGGGAGTATTCTATTCCTCCGTCACTGGAAACACGAAAATGGTGGCGGAAAGGATTGCCGAGGCCTCCGGAGAAGCAGACCTGCTGCCGGTGGAGGAAATGCCGGAGGACTTGACCGGCTATGAGGTGGTGGCTCTGGGCTACTGGCTCAGGCGGGGAGGAGCCGACCCGAAGATGACTAAGTATCTGCCGCATGTAAAAAACGCCAAGGTGATTCTCTTTGAAACCCACGGCACCGACCCCGGCAGCGAGCACGCCGTGACCGCCTACGCCAGAGCGGCCTACCTGCTGGGCGATGGCTGCGAAATTTTGGGCACCTTCGGCTGCCAAGGAAAAATCAATCCCGCCCTAATAGAAAAACGCAAAAACTCCGCCCCCGACGACCCCCACGGCGGAACCGCCGCCATGAAACGCTGGAAAAGAGCCGCAAGCCACCCCGACGAGGAGGACTTGCAAGCCGCCGCAGACTTCGTGGCACAGATGAAGCGCAAGCTGATAATTATGCAGAAATACAGGGAGCAAAAAAGCATCGGATAAAACTATGAAAAACTAAAGTTTATTTATGAACAACGCCTAAAGAAAAATGGCAGGAGTCCAATCGGATTTCTGCCACTTTTTTATTATCTTATCATACATAATCTTTTTCTACAGATACGCCTCAAACTTTTCCCTGTCAATTACCCTGACCTGCCTTCCCTGCACCATGATTATCCCCTCCGCCTGAAGTGCGCCCAGTTCCCTAGAAAGTGACGGCCTCGCCACGGTCAGATAGTCGGCCCATGTCTCACGGGTAAAGTCCAATGTTATGCTGCCATCAGGTGCCATGCTCCAAAAAAGAAATCTTATGATTTTCTCCCGCAGATTGCCGCTGGCCAAAATTTTCAGCTTGTTATGCATGAAATAGGCTTTTCTGGCAAGCACCCTCATAAGGTTCTGCTGCACCAGCAGTGCGGCAGGAGCCGAATGGAGCAAGGCCTCCCCATCTATGGCAAGAATCTGAGTTTCCCGCACAGCTTCAACATACATGTCGTACTTCTTTCCCAAAAGCAGATAGACCTCCCCGAACACATCTCCCGGCTCGTTAATCTCCGACAAGAAAATGCTCCTGCCCGTGAAGCTGTCTTTCCTGATATGCACCTCGCCCTCCGCCAGTATGTAGAGGCAGCTTGGCTCATCCCCGTCGTGAAAGATTACTTCACCTTTATCACAGCATATCAGTCGTACCCGACCCAGCTTCAAGAATGATTCTATATCATTTTCCTCCATGTTCTCTGCCAGCAGGCTTTTCCCGAAAGCCTCCGCCAGCTTTGCTTTTGCTGCCATTCTGCCGTCCTCTCCCCGTTAAAAATCTTTATAGAGAGTATATCAAGCCATAACCTCCCCGGCAAGGGATATTGTAATTACCTCGCAGGGCAGAGCCTTTCCGCTGTCGGCTACCGCCTGCTTCACGGTGTACTCCATGCCGCCGCAGCAGGGAACCTCCATGCGTATAACCTGCACGCTGCGGATTTCGTTCTCACGCAATATTTTTGTAATTTTTTGGCTGTAATCCACCGAATCCAGCTTTGGACAGCCTATCAATACAACCCGTCCCCGCAGGAAATCCCTGTGCAAATCCGCATAGGCATAGGCCGTGCAGTCGGAGGCTATCACCAAATCTGCGCCTTGAAAATATTCTGCCTTTATCGGGGCAAGCTGTATCTGCACCGGCCAAGTGCAAAGCCGCCCCTCTCTTTCATTTGCGGCAGGGACTGACTCGCTTGCGGCAGCCTTTTTCCTGCTTAGGACTGCCGCCTCATCATAAGCGGAAGCCTCCCGCTCTATGATGCGTATGGCATCCGCCGGGCAAGCCGGCAGGCAGTCTCCCAGCCCGTCGCAGTAATCGTCCTTCACCAGCCTTGCCTTTCCCCCCGATATTTCAATGGCGCTCTCATGGCACGCCTTGGCGCAAAGACCGCAGCCCGTGCATTTTTCTTCATCTATCTCCACTATCTTCCTGACCATGAAAATTTGACTTCCTTCCATTCACATAATCTGTTCGAAGATTTTCATCAGCCAATCATTGCCTTGATGTCGTCTTCCACGCTTCCAATGCCACCGATTCCGAAATTATCCGTCAGCACCTTGGCCACGTTTGGTGAGAGGAAGGCAGGCAAGGTGGGGCCAAGGTGGATATTCTTTACCCCAAGATGCAGCAGAGCCAGCAGGACAATGACAGCCTTCTGCTCATACCAAGCGATATTATATGCAATGGGCAGCTCATTTACGTCTGACAGGCCAAGTATCTCCTTCAGCTTCAACGCAATGAGAGCCAATGAATATGAGTCGTTGCACTGGCCGGCATCCAGCACCCTCGGTATGCCGCCAATGTCCCCCAAGTCCAGCTTGATGTATTTGTACTTGGCACAGCCTGCGGTCAGGATAATGGTGTCATCGGGCAGAGCCTTGGCAAATTCCTCATAGTAGCTGCGGGACTTCATGCGACCGTCGCAGCCTGCCATTACCACAAACTTCCTCACGGCTCCCGACTTCACGGCAGCTACTACCTTGTCCGCCAAAGCAAAAACCTGCTCATGTGCAAAGCCGCCCACAATCTGCCCCTTCTCAAGCTCCTTTGGAGGCCGGCATTTTTTTGCCAGCTCGATAAGCGGGCTGAAATCCTTCCTGCCGTTCACTTCCTCAATATGCTTGCAGCCGGGGAAGCCCGTGGCACCTGTGGTAAAAAGACGAGCCTTGTAGCTGTCCTTGGGAGGCACAAGGCAGTTGGTGGTCAAAAGAATGGGGCCGTTAAATGCCTCAAATTCCTCCTTCTGCTGCCACCAAGCGTTGCCGTAGTTCCCCGCAAAATTTTCATACTGCTTGAACTTCGGATAGTAGTGGGCTGCCAGCATTTCCCCGTGGGTATAGACATCCACTCCCGTGCCCTTCGTCTGCTCCAATAGCTGCTCCATGTCGCGGAGATCATGGCCAGAAATCAATATGCCGGGGTTCTGCCTCACCCCCAAATCAACCTTTGTGATTTCCGGGTTGCCGTAAGCGGAGGTATTGGCGCTATCCAAAAGAGCCATGACCCTGACACCCCACTTGCCCGTCTCCAGAGCCAATGCGGTCAGAGCCTCAACGTCGACAGAGTTGTCCAATAGCTTTGCCAAAGTCTCCTGCTGGAAAGCGTCAATTTCCTCATCCTCTTTGCCCAGCACATTGGCGTGCCAAAGGTATGCGGACAGACCCTTTAACCCGTAGGTAATAAGCTCACGGAGGCTGCGGATGTCCTCATTTTTCTCCGAAAGAATCCCCACTGCCTTAGCCTTGGCATCAAAATCTTCCTTCACTCCCGCCCACAAGGCCGCCTCCGGCAGACCAGCCTTTTCATGGAGCCTTGCCGCAAGCTCCTGCCTGACCCGCAGAGTTTCCTCTATGCGGG
>JAFTAB010000045.1 GCA_017458745.1 Schwartzia sp. (in: firmicutes)
CGCATGTCGTACGTCTCGCCCCAGTCGTCAAAAAATTTGCCGCCCATGATGATCCGCACGCCGCCGTCCGTGGTCGTGACATTCAGCGCCCTGCCGCTGCCGTCGGCAAAGCTCGTGCGGATCGGCAGATACGGAGCAAGCTCCATGCAGTAGGACCTCGGCGAGCGGCGATACTTCTCCGCGAAAAGCCGTGGATACTCGTCAAAAAGAATCGTCGCCGTGAAAATCCCCTCGGCATACGACCCAAGCAGGTAGGGATTGAAATAAAATGATGCGCCGCAAGGATCCAGCGTCCAAATGATTGAGCCGTCTTTCACCAATCGATCAACCATCTCCATCATGCCGACGCCGCCGCTCTCCATGAAAGATGCCTTGGGGTAGTCGCGCCTGAGCTGCACCTCGATGGCAGCGGCCAGCTCGCCCATGTCGGTGAACACATCGCCAAGGGTCAGCTCTCGCCCGGTGCGCGAGTCAAAGTTTCGCCCCAAAACGCCGTACATTCCATGGACGCCGCCCTCGTAGCTACGGCTGTACTCCAAAAGGCTCACCGCCAGCGTGTCGGCTCGGCGGACAAAAACATCGTTCAAATCTTCGTAGGCACTGAAAAAATCCGAGCCTGATGCGCGACGTTCTGCGCGATCCTTCTCTGCTTGGAGCCTCAATCCCTCACGCGCGCTTCGGCTGTTCCTCTCCTTCTCGTTATTGTATTGCCAAAGCGCATTTTGCAAGGCATCGACCCCATCGGCCGCGGCGGAACCGACAAAAGCCACCTGCGTCACTGAGGATCTGAGAAGCTGCCCCATGCCGTCCTCATCCACCATATTGTGAGTGTGGACATTCAACTGTATTGGACGGATTGACTCGTCGATATACGGGTTCGCGCTCGCCGCCTCGCATATCGAGAGCCCCGATGAGCGAAACGGCTCATCGCAAACGGCGGCGGGCATGGCGGTCGTCATCCATCGGGCAGCAGGTATCACGTTTCCCCAAAAAAGCACCGCGGCAAATCCGGCCGCAGCGACAAATTTCAATTTCTTCATTGGTTCCTCCTGTTCCCATCCATGCAGCAATTTGTTACGCTAATTAACTGTCACATCAGTGATTTGCCATTTTATAAATCTCAATCGCCGTTTCCCTGTCAAGTTTGTGGAACACGCCCGGGGCGTTCTTCCCGCCGTCGGTCAGCATGTCGGCGAGCTTCTCAATCTCGGCGTCGTCCTTGACGCCTATTCCAAGCTCAGTGAAACACAGCGGTAGCCCCAGCTCATGCCAGTATTCCTCGGTGAGCCTGATTCCGGCGCGCGAGCGCTCCTCCGGGGTGCCTATTGAGACATCCCATACATTCGTCGCGTACTCGGCAAACCTCTCGGGGGCATCGGCATAGACGCGGCGCGCCCAGCTCCCCCACATTGCCGTGAGCGTCTCGCCGTGAGTCGCGCCGTATCTGCCCGACAGCTCGTGAGCCAGCTTGTGGACTCCGAAGTCCATCTCGCGCCCCAGAGCGGTGAAGCCGTTGTGCGACACGCTGCCGCACCACATCAGCTCGCTCATGGCCTCGTAGTCGCGGTGATTTATCATGGCAGCCTTGCCATATTTGATGACATTTTTCAGCAGGGCCTCGGCGACGCGGTCGGTGAAAGCGTTGCCGGACTCGTGAGTGAAGTACCTGTCAATGGTATGCATCATGATGTCGGCTATGCCCGCCGCGAGCTGCTTGCGCGGAAGCGTATAGGTGAGCTCGGGGTTCATTATGGCAAACGCGGGGCGATTCAGCTCCGTCCGCAGGCCGCTCTTTTTGCCGGTCTCGTCGTTAGTCAGCACAGCCGAGTTGCTGGTCTCGCTGCCGGCCGCCGATATCGTCAGCACCACGCCGACGGGAAGCGAGGCGGCAACCTCCTTTTTGCCCTCCCAGAAATCCGCGATGTCCGTGTCGAGGTTTGCCGCGCCGTGGGCGATTGCCTTGGCGGTGTCGATGACGCTCCCGCCGCCGACGGCAAGAATCAAGTCGGCACCGAACTTGGCTGCCTCGCGCACGCCCTCCTTCGCCTTGCTCATCAGGGGATTAGGCTGAACGCCGCCAAACTCGGCGAACAAAATATTTGCCTTGGAGAGCGATTCCTCGATACGCTCAAGCAGCCCGCTCTTTTTTACGCTGCCGCCGCCGAAGACGATAAAGACGCGCCTGCCGCCATGACGAGCCGCGACATCGGCGACCTTTTCCTCCGCGCCTTTGCCAAAGATAATCTCGGTTGGAATATGAAATGAAAAACTCTGCATATCATTGACCTCCAATTCCTTAATATGACGAACCATATTCATAAGTATATCATATCAGACGGCGATTGGCTTTAAAATAAAAAACGGCCTAAAAAAATAAAACGTGACTAATTTTTTGGCAGGATTTTTTCATTTTTTGGCGAATTATTTTCTTACAAAGAACATGATTTTGTTTTGCCGCTGATACGCGGCTTATATTTAGGGGGAATCAGGAATGGCAATGCCAGCAAACATCAAGACAAATGAGGACATCCTCGGGGCGTTGGTTTTTGTGCTGCCCTACGTGCAGCATCTCATACGCGAGGACGCAGCCATGCGTGTGACGGACAAGGAGAAAATCCTGGCGTATATTCCGGGGAAAAAGCTCGACATCCACGTAACCGTCGGCACTAGCATCACGGCAAAGATGCTGGAGAGCATCAATAACAACAGGGTCGATACATACAACATCGACCCGCATAAATATAACCTCGCCGTCAAAGCCATAAACGTGCCCATACACGGGATGTCCGGCGAGCCGATCGGCATGATCTCGGCATTGGTGAACGTGAATGACACCGCCGACCTCATCGACTCGGTCGCCGCAATATCGAAGCTCTCCGATAAAGTCTACAAGGCCGTCGAGCAGGTCGCGAAGAGCGCGCACGAGCTGGCCGAGTCGGGGCAGGAGTCGGTGACGCAGGCGGCGCTCCTGCGCGAGAAGAACGGGGACACGGTCAAGGTGCTGGACTTCATCAACAACATCGCCCAGCAGACGAACCTGCTGGGACTCAATGCCGCAATCGAGGCGGCGCGAGCAGGCGAGCAGGGCAGGGGCTTCGCCGTCGTGGCCGAGGAAGTCAGGAAACTGGCCGAGCAATCGCGAGAGGCGACCGAGAAGATACAGGAGACGCTCAACGACATGAACAAGGCAGTCGAGGAAATCTCGAAATCAATCGAGACGACGGGTGCCGTGTCCGAGGAGCAGGCAGCCGCGACAGCCGAGATCACCAACAACCTCTTGCAGGTAGCGGAGGCGACAAAGAAGCTGGAGCAGTTCGCCCACAGGCTCCAATGAGCTGACCAATTGGAAAAAATCGGGCGAACATTATCTCCTTGACAACGACGCGGCATAAATAGTATACTCTTATAGTATTTTTCTGCTTGCATGAAAATATGTGGCAGGAGACAAATGCCGGAGTGGCGGAATTGGCAGACGCACTTGACTCAAAATCAAGCGGTCTTAACAACCGTGTCGGTTCGAGTCCGACCTTCGGCACCATTGATATTAAAGGCTTTGCGGATTTTCCCGCAAAGCCTTTTCTGTTTCTAAATTATAAGTCTCATTTTATCATGCCGATTTTTCGTATGTCCTGTACATTTTTATCGGCTCGGGGTTGTCCCGTATGCTCCACACGCCGCAGGGGCAGATGCTCGCGCAAAGACCGCATCCTATGCACTTTTTGGGATCAGAGACATACTCCCATGCGCCGTCGCCGAGGTCGTTTCTCGCTATAGCCCGCTCGGGGCATGAGCTCACGCACATATGGCAGTCGCGGCACGTCCCGCATGAGACGCATCTCGCGACGTCGCCCTGCGCGTTTGGAATGTCGCAGTGACGGCATTTTTCAAAGTACGCCGTCGAAAGTCTCTCCTTCGGTATGACGGGGCGCACTTTCTGCGGCGTTATCTTCTCGCCGCGCACGAACTCGTCTACAGCCCTCGCGGTCCTCGCCCCGTCGCCAATCGCGTCGGTGAGCTGCGCCGGTTTCACAACGTCGCCCGCCGCGAACACCTTAGGCAATATGCGGTGAGTCGCGTCAGGCACCAGCCACGCGTCACGGTATTTATTGATTGACTCGTCATTCGGGAGATAGTCGAGAATAGGTTGCTCGCCGACGGCGACAATCACCTGATCGCCCGCGATGAATTTTTCCTCCTCGGAGTAAATGCCGTTCGCCGTGATTTTCTTGGTCTCGAACGGCCAAACAATTTTGCCGCCTCTCTCCTCGACACGGCGCATCTCATGCTCGAAAGCCTTCGGCCTGGAGTGGCTGACTATGGTGACACTCTCCGCGCCCTCGCCGAAGGCGCCCATCGCCACGTCCATCGCCGAGTTGCCGCCGCCGAGCACTATGACGTTTTTCCCAGTCGCGGGGTGCTGCTTCAGGTTGATTGCCTTCAGATAGTCAAGGCTCATCGTCAGATGCTCCTTGCCCTCCCAGTCGCGCGCTCGCGAGCGGTGCCCGCCGGTCGCCACGATGACCGCGTCGCTCTCTCCAACGATAGCGTCGAATCGCTCACGGTTCACACGGCAGCCGGTGACGAATTTCACGCCCATGCGCTCGATGCGTCCCAGCTCGGCCGCGAGTATGTCGCGAGGCATTCTCGCCTCGGGTATGACCTGCCACAGCTTGCCGCCTATGTGCTCCGCGTCGTCATACACCGTGACGCTGTGCCCGCGCCGCGCGAGCTGCCACGCCGCCGAGAGCCCCGCCACGCCGCCGCCTATGACGGCGATTTTTTTATCGGTGCGCTCGGTCGGCGGCTCGACGCTCGCCGCTATGGAAGCGAGACCCAGCGCATTTATCTGCACCGCCTCGTCGATGTCGCCGCGCGTGCATCCCTCCATGCATGGATTCGGGCAGAGCATCCCGCAGACGGAGCCGGGGAAAGGCGTGTAGTCCAGCACCAGCCTCAGCGCCTCGTTGATTTTGCCCTCGCGCAAGAGGTCATAGCGTCTCTGCGTTGGCACCCCGGTCGGGCAAGCAAACTCGCATGGCGAGGCATACTTGCCATTGTCCCATGACGGCACGCGCAAGCGATACAGCCCATGATTGAGCATGCTCACCACGGCAAAGTCGTCATCAGCGACATCGGAGAAAATGCCGCCGCGCACCCACTCGCGCTGACGAAAATCCGTGATGTTCGGCTGCTCCTTCGGTTTCTTTTCCTCAAATGTCAGGGGGCGCAGCTTTCGCCAATCGGCGAAATTATCCTTTGTAATCTCGTCCTTCAGCTCGGGACGCTCAATCGCCGCGAGGAAATCGTCAATGCCGCCCGCGATGAAAGCGCGGTCGTCATCGTCAAGCGCAAGGCAGCGTATATCGTCGGGGCAATCGTCAATCGCGCCGCGCACATAGAC
>JAFTAB010000046.1 GCA_017458745.1 Schwartzia sp. (in: firmicutes)
AATCTGACGGGCTCCCCTGACAATCAAAGGCAATGAATCTGCCGACTTCTTCCATTCGACCAATACCTTATCCAGTTTTCGCTCCAAACGCTCTGCCATCGCTATCGCCCCCATGCAGGAATATCATATCACATTTTTATCTAATAAAACAGCATAGAAATCACATTTTTCTGCTGCATTTAGATGGTTATATCACAAAATTATTTCGCGTTGCTAAAATTATAAGGGGCTGTCGCATGAAGGAAAAAATCTTCATGGGCAGCCCCTTTTCTTATTATATTGTTACTTGCCGTCGAATCCCTGCCATGATTTAATCAGTGCTTTTCTTGCCTCCAGCAGCTCCTCAGGGGTCATGTCTTTCCAGCCGGGAATCATGGCCTTTTCCCATGCCCCGTACACCGGGTTCGGAATCGCGATGAAGCGTGTGCCGAAGTCACTCGCCGCGCTGTCGATGGCAGCGTTTCTCGCCGCGCTGTCCATCGTGTCCGTGCCGAGCGGCCAGTCGCCCGCGTTGTCGCCCATGTAAAAAATCACATCGTAGTCCTTCGTCACTGAGTCGAATCGGGGCTGCTTGCTGCCCGGCTCCGTTTTCAGCAGCAGATGGTCGTCGTCCGCGCAGGGGAAACCGAGCTTTTTCAAATTCTCTATTGTGCCGTCGTGGTTTGCCTCGTTCCGGTTCGTCACATAGAATACCTCGACGCCCTGCGACGCTATGCGATTCAGGCAATCGACGGCGCCCGGCAGCGCCTCTGCCTCCGCTGCGGCGCACCACGCCATCCACACGCCCATGTAGTCAAAATCCTTTTCATATATGTATCTCGCTATCTCGGGCGTGTTGTCGAGGATGGCCTCGTCGATGTCCGTCACTATGGCTGGCGGGGGCAGCCCGTCGTCGCCGGATGATTCCCTCTCCGCCAATGCGTCATCTACGCTGCGCGCTGCAATGTTGTATGCCTGATAGCAGAGGGCGCGATACTCCGCGGCCGTCTGCATCCAAAGAAGCCCCATCACCTTCTGGTTGTTGAGGTCGCCTTTTGTCGTTTCCGCCTTTGCCGGCGCCGGGGCGTTGATCGCCTCGCAGAATCCTCGCGTCGATGAGCCGAATGTCATGCCGCCGAACGCTATGAATGATGCAGCCGCCAAGGAGGCAATGGTCTTAAATTTTTTCATCGATTAAAGTGTTCCCCTTTTCCGTGTTATGCTGCCCAATCGAGGTCAGTTTTCATCGCGTATCGCGTCGGTGACCAGCTTCGCGAAAAGAGCCTCGACAGGCATATTCTCCCGTTCCGCGATTTCCTCGAATTTGGCTCGCTCCTTTTCGGTAAACTCAAAATCTTTCGTCGTCGCCTTGAGAGCCTCCACGGCATTTTCCTTGCTGTCCGCCATCATTGCTCCTCCTTTCAAATTCTACTGTACTATTATAAATCAAAAATCAAAATGCCGCCACGGTTAATATGAAAATTTTGCAATATAATGGGCTGTCCGCAAATAAAATGAGACGTATTTGTTTCCGTTTAATAAATAAAAATTATCTATTGACAAGATGTGATATAATAAAATTAGATTATAGATTATGACTGCTGTTGGTAAAAATTTGTTATCAACATTTTTGAAAGGAGAGGTTTTCATGTTTTTTGACAGCTACGACACGCCGGTATTTCGTCCGCCCTCCGAGGCGCGGAGCTTCATACTGCGTCTCACGCGCGGGTGCGCTCATAATAAATGCACTTACTGCAATATGTATCGCGGCGTGCAGTTTCAGGTTCTCACGGATGAGGAGATTGTCCGTCAGATTGGCATGGCCGAGGCTTACGGCAAGCAATCGGTGCGCCGGGTTTTCTTTGCCGACGGGGACGCGCTTGTCCTTTCGACGGAGCGGCTGCTCAAAATTCTTCATCTTTTGAAAAAGACTTTCCCGAATTTTGAGCGTGCGTCGTCTTATGCCGCGCCGAAGGATATTCTGAGAAAATCAGAGGAGGAGCTTCGTCAGCTTCGCGAGGCGGGACTAAAGCTGCTCTACTACGGCATGGAGACGGGGGACTCCCTGACTCTGGCGGCAATAAATAAGGGCGTCGACGGGGAGGAGTCGATAGAGGTTGGCAGGCGCGCCATCGCAGCGGGAATGGAGCTCTCGGTTATGATAATTCTCGGCATCGCCGGGGTCGAGGGCACGCATCGCCACGCTATTGCGACGGCCCGTGCCCTGTCCGCGATTCGTCCGACATATCTCGGGGCGATTTGCCTCATGCTCTATCGGGGGAGCGAGCTGAAGGCGCAGTTCGAGCGCGGCGAGTTCCATCCTCTTTCGCCTGCGGGGCTCATGGAGGAGCTGTACGAGATAATCGACCATCTTGAGCTGCCCGCCGGCGAGCGTTGCGTGTTCCGCAGCAACCACATCTCAAACTACGCCCCGCTCGCGGCGACGCTGCCGACGGAAAAGGGCAGGCTGCTCGCCGACATCGACTACAGCATAGCGGAGCTCAGCAAGATGAAGGAATGGGATGTTTACAATCACGACAAATATGCTGTTATAAGATAATCGGATAAAAAAGTGCCTGCGAGAGTTCATTCTGTCGCAGGCATTTTTATTCCTCGATTTCTTTTTTTGGCTGCTCGTCGTTTTTGTCATTCTCCGGCACATAGTCCTCGTCGTCCTCGGGAATCTTTGCGCTCCTCGGCAGGATGAAGGGGAGGAACATGGCCTCGGCCGAGAGGAAAGCCGCGCCTAATCCTATAGAGGCGGCGAGCGAGATTCCCGCGTGCAGATGGTCGAGCGTCATCTTGGGCGGGAGAGAGCTCATGATGTACTTGATGAAGTAAACGTCGGCGGCTATGACGGCGAGCAGCATTATGGGGCTCATTATGACGAGCCCGATTGGCCAGCCCGTGTCGCGGAGCCTCCTGACGGTGAAAGCGCACTGCGAATAATATGGCGGTATCGCGAGCGACAGGATAAGGAGAAAGTTGCTGCGCGGCGCGTCCATGAGACGGAGGTAGATGGCGAGCCCGATGATGACCGACTCTATGATGAAAGTGAAGATTAGCAGCCCAAAATATGGGAGACGCTTCATGCGCCCGCCAAAAGAAAACAGCGCGCCGAGAGCATCAACGAAGTATCCCAAACGCCTCACCTCGCTATAAAATGAGACTTATTCAGTGGGAGGTTTAGACTCCCGCTGACACTGGTCGAATTTATCCATTGCCTTATGGGTGCTTGACTCCCTCTTATTGAGCGGGAGTTTTAGCGCCCGTTGGCATCGGGAAAAATCATACGATGATATTATACAGGAAATTTTCATATATTGTAAAGAAAACTCTTTGTATTGATTCAATAACTTTATCAACAAAAAACTCGCAACCGAAAGACGATTGCGAGTTTTTGTTGTCGGCAATATTTTGTTTATTCTGTACCGCCCTTTCTGCGGTGCTCCATGTAGAGGTGCGTCTCTGAGACTATGACTCCCGCGAGGGCTATGAGCGCGATGAGGTTCGGTATGGCCATGAGGCCGTTCACTATGTCGGCGAGTATCCAGATGGCCTCCAGCTTCAGGAAAGCGCCCGAGGCGATAAGCGCGATAAATATGACGCGATAGGGGAGCAGTCCCCTCGTGCCCGCGAGGTAGATCATGGCGCGCTCGCCGTAGTAGTTCCATCCGAGTATAGTGGTGAAAGCGAACAGCACGAGCGAGATGGTGAGCAGCTTTGCGCCGAAAGCGCCAAACGCAGACGAGAACGCGTTCGTCGTCATCATCGCTCCCGCCGCGTCGCCATGCCACACGCCCGTCAGCACGAGCGCGAGTCCTGTCATGGAGCAGATGATGATGGTGTCGATGAATGTGCCGGTCATTGAGATGAGTCCCTGCTCGGCGGGCCACTTCGTCTTCGCCGCGGCGGCAGCTATAGGAGCGGAGCCAAGGCCTGACTCATTTGAGAATACGCCGCGCGCAATGCCGTTCTGCATCGCCATCATGATGGTCGAGCCCGCGAATCCACCGAGAGCCGCATGACCAGAGAAGGCGCTTGTGATTATGAGCGAGAGCGCGTCAGGCACCTCGTTGATGTGCATGGCGATCAGCGCGATGCTGAAAAGGACATAGATGACAGCCATGAAAGGAACAATCTTGTCGGCGACATTGGCAATGCTCTTGAGGCCGCCGATGGTGATGGCGGCGATGAGCACGGTCAGCAGTCCGTCGCTGACGGCCACCGGTAGACCGAACGCTATATTCATGCTGTCAACAATCGCGTTGACCTGAGGGAATGTGCCGATGCCGAAATACGCGACCAGTACGCATGCGATTGCGAAGAACGTCGCCATGGGCGCCCATTTTTCACCCATGCCGTTCTTGATGTAGAACATGGGGCCTCCGGCTACCTCCCCTTTCTCGTCCTTCGAGCGGAACTTCACGGCTAGGAGACCCTCGGCGTACTTCGTCGCCATTCCGAAGAAAGCGGCAACCCACATCCAAAATATCGCGCCCGGGCCGCCGACCTTGACGGCAGTCGCCACGCCGACGATGTTGCCCGTGCCGACCGTCGCGGCGAGAGCGACGCAGAGCGCCTTGAAGCTGGAGACATCGCCCTCGCCCTTGTTCTTCGCCTTGAATATCAGCGTGAGGGCGAGCGGCAGCCTGAACACCTGAATGACTCCGAGCCTGATGGTGAGGTAGATGCCGGTGCCGACCAGCAACGCGATGAGCGGTGGCCCCCACATGAAGGAGTCTATGCTGTTCAGCATAGGAATGAGTCCTTCCATATAAATATTCCTCCTTTTGTATCCACTGTGAGTGGACAAAAATAAAATAAAACGCAAACCATATATTACCATAAATGCGCCCGTTTGTCGCATGATTTTGCAAAAAGTATTTTTATGCGCAAGCAGGATTTTTTCAGCAAGAGGCGAAATAATTATAGTATTGCTTATCTCTGTTGTGTCGGCACGATTTGCGAGCCTGCGCGACAGGCAGGGCGAAATATAATGAGAGGAATGGATGTTGAAATGCTTAAAAAATTATTCAGCAGGACGCTGTGCGCTCTTGTCGCCGCCATGTTCATCATGGACACGATGAGCCTGTCGCTCGCGTTTGCGGCCCCGACCACGATGCAGGAGAAACTCGTCGCCACGGAAAAGGCGGCATACGGCAGCGAACAGACTGGGGCGCTCCTCGACCGAATCAGCAAGCTGGAGAAGGACTTCGCCAAGTCGAATCCCAATGCCAGCGTGATGAACAGGGTGGACACGGTGTATGAGAAGATGTTCATGAATGACCTCGGGCCGTCGTTCGTGACGCAGATGAACGCGATAGAGTACGGCGTAACGCAGCGGGTCAGCATGAAGTCGATACAGGAGCGTATCACCGACATGGAGATGACCCTTGCCGGGAAGCCGAGCGAGGGCAGCTACCTCGCACGCATCGACGCGCTCGCCGGATACGCTTTTGGCTCCGAGACGCTTCCCCTTGAGGTGGTCACTATCCCTGCGAACACGCTGGTGAAGGTGGCGACTGTCACTCCCATCAACGCCAAGACGATAAAGAAGGACGACCAAGTCGAGTATCAGGCGGCGGAGGATGTCATCGAGAACGGGATGCTGCTGTTCGCGAAGGGCACGCCCGGATACGGCAATGTCACCGATGTCGATCAGGCTGGCAATTTCGGGCGCGACGCGAAGGTCGAGATTGATTTCAAAAATATCCGCGCCGTGGACGGGACTGATGTCCCCATGATGCTCGGCGAGGAGGCCAAAGCGAAAATGGAGAGCACGGCGATGGCGGCAGGGGCAAGCCTTGCCGGTATAATAGTGCTTGGCCCCATCGGGGCGATAGGCGGGCTTTTCGTGCGCGGCAAGAATATAGATTTGCCTGCCGGCACGGAGCTGTACATCCAGACGAGCGCGCCGATGTCGCTCTATGGCCTCAGAGTTGGGGAAAAGAGCGCGGCGGAAAAATGAGAGGAAAGTTACCTCGATTGATTTGAGCTATATGAGGCCAAAAAAGCAGTCAAAGATTGATGTGTTTACCGCTGTTGGCTTTGCAAAATGGTTATAGCCGATTTTTTACCGTGCTATGTGAGAAATCAAAAACTCCTCGTTCCATCGTAATGGAGCGGGGAGTTTTTGCGATTACTATACTGAACGGTTCCTATTGAAACGATGAATAAGTCTTTTTTTAATTAGCATGATATCTAAAGGCTTTCCTATGATTTTCATAATATTCCTTCATAGCTTCATTCTGACCGCCAAACGAGAAATGCCCTGCAACTGTATTTTCGGAAATAATCATCGCGAAAGAATATGTAATGCAAAACTGATTTATTTGTACCTCGTCTTGTCCCATGCCGCTCCCTTCATCCGGCACACGCCATCCTCCCATTGCTTCCCAAATTTTTCGATGCATAAGAATAAGGCCGATGCTGAAATTAATAGGGCATGCCCCGTACTTAAAATCCTGTTTATGAAATTCTTCGTCCATGTAGTCGATGGATGGAATAAAACCATCCTCTCCCCAAAAAAATTTTGCTGCATCGGGAGATGTTCCTATCATGCGATTGGAAACAGCAGCGTATTTAACCTTTTCAAATTTCTTTTCATAGACACCGGTCAATCCCAGCTTTTGCAAGATTCTTACATGCCCGTAACCGTTAATGGGAAGAAGCGGCGCAACAAATCCTATATTATATAAGTCACTCTGAGCCACTTTCTTAAATGTTTCAATCAGCGTAGGTAGGCAATGCTTGGTGAGAAATATATCCTCGTCCATCTTATAAATGAATTTTGCGTTTGGATGTAATGTTATGGCTATGTTTTGGATTAATGGCAAACAATTTCTTTTCGTGGCCAAATAAGACCATTTATTGTCAGAAGCGATTTTATCTAATCGAATATCGAATAAGCCCGAGGAAAGCAAGCAAATATCCATGTTCGGATAACTGAAACGTCGTAAACGGGAAAAAACATCCTCATATAAGTAAGGCTTATATCCCGCAAGAACGATTAAAAGAATATCAGCATTTTTTCTTCGATCTATAAATAGAACGTTTTTTTGTTTTGGTTGAGGACGGTTATTGCGTCATATTTGGCAAAGCCGTCAATCCTTATATCATCGATATCCAATTCAAAAAATCCCCCTGTAAAAATTTGCTGAACTATAAATAATAAGCAGTAATAGTATAACAGATTTATAGTCGGGTTTCATCAGAAATTACGGAAACGCTTATTGCTCCCGTTTTTTTGGCTCGGGCAAAATCATCGTCGCAAGCGCCGCCGCAAAGGAAATCAATACTATCATGGACATCACCGCGTATATGCCAAAATTGTCAGCGAAGACGCCGAGCGACGGAGTCATAACGCCGCCGATTGAAAACGAGATGCCGAGCGTCACCCCCGAGGCGAACCCGACGCTCTTTGCAAGATAGCTTTGCCCCAGCACGACGAAAGATGAGTATGCCCCTTGCATTCCGATGCTGAAAGGTATCAGCATAGCGTAGACGAGGTACATGTTCCGCGGGAACACCATGAGAGCCAGCACCGGAACGAGCAGGGCGCATCCAAGCCGCAGCGTCCTGACATACCCGATGCGGTCGGCTATTCTGCCGCCCAAAAGTGTCGCCACAATACCCGCGATGGAGATGACCGAGAGCGTGACGCTGCCCGCCGCGTTAGACGCGCCGAGCGCGTCAATGCAGTAAAGCGGCAAAAACGCGCTGACGGCTGACTGAACTGTGGAGCGGAAAAAAATCACGAGCGTCAGCCGGGAAAAAGCGTGCCAGTCATTTTTCACGTTTTCGGTTTTAGCCATGCTTTTTTCTTTTGGGGTATTGCCGTCGTCATTCATTGATTTCGCGCAGCGACGAAGCGACCCGAGCAGGGAAAGCAGGAGAAGACTCATGGCGAGGCTGATGATGCCGTACAGTGCCATGCCTCTCATGCCGAACGTCGTGATGAGAAAGACGGCAAGCAATGGGCCAAGACCGAATCCGCCGTTCCCCCCGACGGAGAAAATGCTCATCGAGGCGCCGCGCTCATTGCCCGAGATCGCGTTCACCGTCCGTGCGGCCTCCGGGTGAAATATCGCGCTGCCGATGCCCATTATCGTCACCGCCGCGAAAATCGCCCAGTAGTTGCTCGTGAACCCCGTCGCGGCGAGGGGAGCTCCCGCGAGGAAAACGCCAAGGGGCATGAACCACTGGCGGGCCCCCCTGTCGGCGAGATACCCAAAAAGCGGCTGGATGATTGACGAGAGAAACGACGAGGCGAACATCAGCCCTGCCACGTCAGTATAGTCCATGCCGTAGAGCGAGACAAAAAACGGCAGCACGGCAGGAAGAGAGCCGGTGTTTATGTCGTTGGCGAGGTGTGCCCCCGCCAAAAGATAGAGATACTTCTTTTGCATGAAAAGCCCCTTTTCGCTTTCGAATTTTTGATAGTGTAGTCTTCGGTAAAAGAATATTATTTATAAATGAAAAAACTGTAAATTGATTTAGTTTTTCAGGAAGATATAATAAAAATTTATTATAATGATTTCGGTTTCGGCGCGGGCTGTTGCCCGTCTACGAGTAGATTAAAAGACAGAAGGCGGAAAGGAGATTTTTATGAGCTTGCATGGAATCACAAAGGGGACAAAGCTGGAGCAGATGGTTCAGATGATGGCGCAGGCGGAGGCCAACGGCACGATGATGTACTACGCTCTGGCGCGGCTCGCCAATGAGCAGGGGCTTACCGATGCCGCAAAGACATTCATCGAGGCGGCTAATCAGGAGGCGGTACACGCGGGATTCTATGCCGTCCTGAACGGCAAATACCCGAAGGATTTCTGGGATTTGGTGCGCGGATTGCAAAAAGCGGAGGAAGCCGGCGAGAAGAGTGTCCGCGCTTTCGCCGATAAAGTCCGCGCCGAGGGATTTGCCGAGGCCGCCGATGAGATGGAGATTTTCGCGAAGCAGGAAGGGCATCACGGCGTTATCCTCAAAGAACTGATGGAGAAGCTCAAGCCCGAGGCACTGAACGTGGACGGCAAGCAAATTTATGTATGCTCATGCTGCGGCTTTGAGTACGCCGGTGACTTGGACGCCGAGCCCGACAGCTTCGTCTGCCCGGTCTGCGGAATGCCAAGGAATGTTTTCAAGCTGAAACAATGAGTCCCCCGCTCTTATAAGTGGGAGTCTAAAGCCAATATCTACCGGCTGGATTGAAACAAAAGAACAACCAACCGACCGAGAAGCATCGCAGTGACTGCAAGAAGACGCACGGATTTTCGCCCGTGCGTCTTTTCTTTTTTTTCGGCAAGCGTGAATGTCCGGTTTGCAGAGAATATGCCGATCTGTCGGAGGCTGATTCACGGCGAGCGCAGAAGGTCATGCGTGATTTCTGAAACATCCCTGTGGCGAATTTCTCTGGGCTCGAAATGGATTATGTTGTAGATGACCTGCATAATCGCGCCGGCTCCTACGGTGCTGAGAAGCGTCCCTGCTCCTACCGCTCCCCCTAAAAGCCATCCGGCTAAAAGAACCGCAGCCCACAGAATGATTTGGACGATGCCGATGGGGATTTTAGGCAGACGCTTTCCTATGCCGACCAAAAGCGCATCGCGAGGGCCGCAGCATTGTCCCGCTTTCATGTAAAAAAACATGCCAAAGGCCATAAACACAAAGCCTATGAGCATCAGCACGACTCCGTTGGGCAGGCTCTGGTTCTCGGGGAATGGGTTGATGGAATTGAACATCTGCACAAAATTTCCGGTCAAAAGAGCGTCAATGATTGTGCCGTATCCAATTTTTTCTCTCAAGCGAAGGTCAACGACCAGAATCGCGATTCCCATTATTGTCATGGCGAGGCCGTAATTCAGCGGCGTGTGGAGGGCTATGCCCATACCGAGGCAGTCCCATGGGGCCAGACCGATATTGGCGTAAATCGTCAGATGCACGCCGAACGCAAAGACAAGCAGCCCGGCGGCAATTTGAAGCCATTGCTTCAGTATTGTCCTGCGCATTGTAAAGATTGAGACCATTTGCAAGCCACCGTTTCCCTTTCGCATGAGATGCGCCTGCCGGCGCATAAGCGATTTGCATGAAATCGAAGATTGCGCATCATGCACGCCTCTCTTAAATTTTAACAGAGAGTAGCATGATGCTTTTTCCTTTCATATTTTACCATTGTATTTGTTGCTCCTGCAAATTAAAAGCGCATAACATTCGGGCATCATAATTTTTGCATTTGAGATTTAATGACAATGCAGCAGAAGAAAATGGGATAAAAGCGGCTCTACAGAATTATAAAGCATTGATATAATTTGCGTTTTATCCGATTTCATAGGAATAATGCAAATAATATTGCTTTTTTCATATGAAAAATGCAAATTTTATTGCATTATTCCTATGAAAAATGTAAAATCGTTTATGAGGCAGGTGAGAAATATGTGGCGGGAGATTGAAAAAAAGCTGCTGGCGTGGAAAAATCGGAGCAATCGAAAACCTTTAGTGCTCGGCGGTATCCGGCAATGCGGGAAAACGTATTCTTTGCAGTCATTTGGCAGGGAGCAATTTTCAAGCTGCGTCTATTTCAATTTTGAGGCGCAGCCGGGACTTGACTCCATCTTCGCGCAGGATTTCGATACCGAGCGGATTATTCGGGAGCTTTCGGGAATCAGCGGCACGCCGATTACAGAGGGCGAGACGCTGGTGATTTTCGATGAAGTGCAGGAATCGCCGCGCGCCCTCACATCGTTAAAATATTTCTGCGAGGAAAAGCCTGCCTTGCATATCGCGTGTGCCGGCTCGCTTTTGGGGACTTCCGTCCGGCGTGAGGGATTTTCCTTTCCGGTGGGAAAAGTGGAACGGCTTTTCATGTTCCCTCTGACATTTTACGAATTTGTGCAGGCCAACCGTGGCGGAGAATTGCTGGGCGTCCTTGCGGGCATGGAATTGGAGCGGGAAATATCGGCCGTTTACGCGGAGCGCATGAAGGATTTGCTGCGGCAATATTTCATTGTCGGCGGTATGCCGGCGGCTGTGTCCGCTTGGATTGACTCACAAGATTTGCAGGAAGTCGAAAGCGTTCAGGAAAATCTGCTTCGGGATTATGAAAACGATTTTTCCAAGCACGCCTCGCGCTCGGATATTCCCAAAATCCATATGATATGGAACTCTATCCCCATGCAGATTGCCAAGGAAAACAATAAATTCGTCTTTTCCCATGTCAAAAAAGGGATTCGTGCGAAAGATTTGGAAGACGCTTTGCAGTGGCTTCAAGATGCCGGGATGATTCACAAAAACGAGTTGGTCGCCAAGCCGGAAATTCCGCTTTCGTTCGGCGCGGATTCGACATATTTCAAAGTGTTCCTGCCGGACGTGGGGCTGCTTCGGAGACGAGCCAACCTCGCCGCGAGGGATATTATCAGCGGGAATGAAAACTACAAGCGATTCAAGGGGGCCTTTGCCGAAAACTATGTGATGACGGAGCTGGCGGCTATGGGCTTCCACCCATATTTCTGGCGTTCCGGCAATACGGCGGAAATAGATTTTCTCATCGAGGGCGGGGGCGAAATAATTCCCATCGAGGTAAAGGCGGCTGAGAACGTCAGAGCAAAAAGCCTCGCATTGTATATGAGCCGCTATCGTCCGCGTTGCGCGTTCAAGACGTCGCTTAGAAACGTGGGCGTGACGCGGCAGGGGGACACGGAGCTGTGGAGCTTGCCGCTTTTTATGCTGTGGAAGATTGGAAGGTATTTGGAAGAAAACGCATGAAATTTCTTTTGATACCGAAAAAGGCAAGAAAAGCATGACCGCCATGACGATTGTCAATTTGGCGGAGGCGCTTTCTGTTTCTTTACTCGTGCATCATAATTTTTGCATTTGAGATTTAATGACAATGCAGCAGAAGAAAATGGTATAAAAGCGGCTCTACAGAATTATAAAAGCAATAGATATAATTTGCGTTTTGTCCGATGCCAACGGGTAAATTCGACTGAATAGTCTCATTTTATGGGAATAATGCAAACGATACTGCTTTTTCAATTGAGGAAATCGGTCAGGATGACGAAAACGCATCTTTACTTTTTTGCGAGTGTTCCTCCATAAACCTTTACTTTTTTGCGTCAATATTTTACAATAAGTAAAGGAGGAGTGGCTTATGATTTCTTATGCCGGTATGGACGCGCGCCTGAAAGCGGCGGGTATAACGAAAACCGCGTTGGCGGCGGCTCTTGGCATTTCCTCGCGGACGATGGCCAAAATTGGCAGGGGAGAAAAACTGTCGCGGCGGACGATGGAAAAAATCTCCGGCTATCTTGGATGCGGCGCGGACGAGCTGTGCCGGTACATCTCGGACAACGCGATCCTGCAATGCCTGCGGGACGAAAAGGACGCGAGGATTTCCGGCGGCCTGTACCATGAGCTGCAAGTGCGCTTGACGTACAATTCCAACCATATCGAAGGTAGCCGCCTGACTGAGGCGCAGACGCGCATGATTTTCGAGACGGACACGGTGACCGCCGGGGACGGCGTTCTCGTGGACGACATCATGGAAACAGTCCATCACTTTCGGGCGATTGATTATGTGATTGACACAGCGGAAGAGCGGCTGACGGAAAAAATCATCAAGCAACTGCATTTTATTTTGAAGCACGACACAAAAGACGCGCGGCTCCCGTGGTTTGTCGTGGGCGGCTACAAGGCGCGGGCCAACATGGTCGGAGGGCGGGAAACGACAAAGCCGGAGGACGTGCCGCGAGCGATGAAAATGCTGCTGGAATCGTACAACGCGAGGGAACGCGTTTCCATCCATGACATCATCGCATTCCATGCAAAGTTCGAATCCGTCCACCCGTTCCAAGATGGAAACGGCAGGGTGGGCCGCCTGATTGCGCTGAAAGAATGTCTGCGGCATGGTGTTGTCCCCTTCCTTATCGAGGACACGAAAAAATACTTCTATTACCAAGGGCTGGCGGAATGGGAAAAAGACCGCACAAGGCTGACGGAAACTTGCCTCGACGGGCAGGGCGCCTTCCGCCGCTTGCTGGTCATGCTGGGAATCCCCGCAAGCGAATGAAGGGCGGGGTATCATGGATAAGCGACGATTAAATGAAGAAATCGGGGCGCGGGTGCGACGGCGAAGAGAAGTTTTGGGGTACACTCGCGAGCAGATTGCGGAGCGGGCGAATATTTCCGTGCAGTTTCTTTTCGACATCGAAAAGGGCAAGAAGAGTATGACCGCTATGACGATTGTGAATCTTGCGGAGGCACTTTCTGTCTCGATAGATTTTTGGTTGCTCGGCGCGGAGCAAAATGATGGGCGGTATGGCGTGGAAGAGAAGAAGGAAAGGCAGAGTGCGAAATGGGAGCAGATGTTTTTGTTGCTACTGCCGGAGCAGAGAGAATTGGCGGAGGAAATGCTTCGGCTTTTTGTGCGCGGCGTGAGCATGAGCGGCAAGGCGAAGAATCACTGAACAAGTCTCGTCGTCCCCTGCCGGTTCTTCTTCCGACTGTCGCTGTCCAAGTCGCTGAACTCGTTCCCGTTGTCGCCGGTGATGCTCTTGAATAATTTCGTGAACAAGAAGCCGTATTATTGTTGCATCATAATTTTTACATTTACGATTTTATGACATTGCAGTAAAATAAAAGCAGTGTCATATTTTTGTATCAAGGATGATTAATCATGCTTTTTGCCGCTATGCTCATATTGGGTGGACTTATTGGGTTCGTGGGCGCGGGGGGCGCCGGAGTCACTATCGCGCTCCTCACGGCCGGGTTTGGCGTGCCCATCCACACGGCTCTTGCCGTCGCCCTTGCCTCGATGGTTTTCACCATGATTTCCGGCACTATCAGCCATCTTAGAGAAGGCGAGGTCGTCGTGAAGACGGGGGCGATTTTCGGCGCGGGCGGTGTCATAGGCGCACTGGTTGGCGCGGAGTTCGCGGGGACATTGTCGAGCGGCATCCTCCACTATCTCACGGGGCTGATGCTGTTCATCTCGTCTTTGCTCCTTTTCGCGAAACTGTACCACAATGACATCATGGAGCGTTATTTTCCCGCCAGAAGTGAGCCGCTTGTCGGGAAAAAGCTGTATATGTACGGCATAATCTGTGGGCTGATTAATGGCTTCTTGTCGGGCGCGTTCGGAATCGGCGCGGCGTCTTTCATACAGATAACGCTGATGGTCGTGTTCGGCGTGCCGATACTTCAGGCAATCGGAACGTGCATGATGATCGTGCTGCCCATCTCCGCAGCGGGCAGCCTCGCCTATTTCTTCAACGGCTATCTCGATTTATCCATTTTCATTCAGACGTTTCTCGGCCAGACAATCGGCGCGTTTATCGGAGCGAAATTCACCCACATCGTTCCGAGTAATATTCTGAAGGTGGCAATCGTGCTGCTCCCGATGACGGGGGCGCTGACACTGCTGCTCGAATGAATGAGAAATTGACGCTTTTTGTATGCGTGATAATTTAATATGAAGATATATATTTATAATGAGGAGAATGAGCAATGAAAATATTGGTTACCGGCATCACGGGGCAGCTTGGCTTTGACGTCATGAGGGAGATTGAGCTGCGCAACAGGACATCCATTGACAACGGGGGCGAGGCTCTTTTTGAGGCTGTCGGCGCGACTCGAAAGGAGATGCCGCTTGACGCGCCCGACAAGATTGATTCATACATAGAGAGCGTGAGACCCGACGCCATTATAAATTGCGCGGCATATACTGCCGTGGACAAGGCGGAGGACGAGCCGGAGCTGGCGGAGACTATAAACGCGAAAGCTCCCGGCGTGATAGCGCGGGCGGCTCACGACATCGGGGCGAGGCTCATCCATATCAGCACGGATTACGTTTTCCCCGGCGAGGGCGATGATTTTTACGAGGTGAGCGACGAGACGGGGCCCCGAAACGCGTACGGCATTTCAAAGCTCGATGGAGAGCGCGCCGTGCGTGAGGCGACTAACAGGCATTTCATCGTGCGCATTTCGTGGGTTTTCGGCATAAATGGCAAGAATTTCATCCGCACGATGCTCAATCTCGCTAAGACTCATGATAGCCTCACGGTCGTCAATGACCAGATTGGCTCGCCGACGTACACCGCTGACCTCGCGTCGCTACTCATCGACATGGTGCAGACTGAAAAGTATGGCACATATCATGCGACGAATGAGGGCGTGTGCTCATGGTATGATTTGGCGTGCGAGGTGTTCCGTGTGCGCGGGCTCGATGTCAATGTCACGCCCGTGCCGTCAAGCGAGTACCAGACCAAGGCGACGCGCCCGAAAAATTCCCGCTTGTCGAAAAAGTCGCTCGATGACGCGGACTTCAGGCGACTGCCGCGATGGCAGTACGCGGTCGAAAGATACCTCGAGGAGCTAAAGGCCATCGGCGAATAAAATGAGAATTATTAAGAGGGCGTTTTATATTTCCGCTGAACCTAGTCGAATTTACTCATTATCATCGTATAAAAAGTTTTGAAAAAGTTGGACGCCGCGCTGTCATGTAGCGGCGTCCTTTATTTTGATAGTCTTGATTGTAAATTTGCCAAGTGGTAAAATGAGCATAATTGTTATGAAAGATTTGGAGCGATATTTTTATGAAGGTTTTGGTAACGGGCGGGGCCGGGTTCATCGGCTCGCATCTGATGAGGTATCTTTTGGAGAATGGCTATGACGCTGTCGCGCTTGACAATCTCACTGTCGGGAGCCGTGAAAATCTCCTTCCCGACATGGAGCTCATCGAGGCGGACGTGCTCTCTGACAGGCTCACGGGCATTGTCGCGCAGGGACGCTATGATGCCATAGTCCACCTCGCGGCGCAGACCATGGTGAACACGTCGATGGATATGCCGCGCTTTGACGCGGAGCAGAACATAGCGGGCACGATAAACGTGATGGAGGCGGCGCGCGACGCGAACGTCGAGCGAGTGATACTGGCTTCGACCGCGGCGGCGTATGGCGACGTGCTGGAGACGGAGCTGCCGATAAAGGAGACTCATAAAAGAGCCCCGATGTCATTTTACGGGCTTTCAAAATCGGTCGCCGAGCAGTACCTCGACATGTACCATAAATCTTTTGGAATCGACTATATCGTGCTGCGGTTCGCCAATGTGTATGGCGAGCGTCAGGGCAACGGGGGCGAGGGCGGCGTCATCAGCATATTCTGCAATGCGCTCGCCGGCGGCAATGACATCACCATATTCGGCGACGGCGAGCAGACGCGCGACTTCATCTACGCGGGCGACATAGCCAGCGGCATAGCGGCGTCGCTCAGCGCAAAGCCGAAGGCCGCCAATGTCGCGTACAATCTCTCGACGCAGACGGAGACGAGCCTGCGCGAGTTGGTCTCGGTGCTAGGCAATATAAAGGGCAGTCCCATCATACCGAAGTATGGGCCTGAAAGACCGGGCGACATATATAAGTCTATGCTCTCAAACGGCAGAGCAAAGAGGGGGCTTGGCTGGCGGCCGATGATGCCGCTGGAGGAAGGCCTCAGGAGAACGTATGAATATTTCAAAGGAATCACTGATTAAGTCAAGTCGTGACCCTGTCGAGGAATTTTTTCGTCAGGCAAGGAAAAGGGCTTGAAGGCGTAGCATCGCTACGTCGAGAGCACTTTGACACAGCATGACGGAAAAAGAACCGGCAGCCCGAAACAGTCCACTGGACTGTTTCGGGCGGGACTTATTCAGTGGTTCCGTGGAAAAAAGATAGAAAAGAAGAACGTCGATTCAATGGAATCGGCGTTTTTGAAAAGGATATTTTATCCCGATGATTTATATTCTGAAATTTGGCGCGAGCTTTATTCTGCCGCCGGGGATTTTTTTCGTGACGCTTGCCGCGATTGCTGCTTGGGCATGGCGGCGCGGCGAGAAAAAAATCTCATGCGCGATTTTGTCTCTCACTTTCATTTTTTATCTGCTGTCTACCAGTGTCGTGGCCGACTCGCTGCTGCGAAGCCTCGAGTCGAGATACACTCCCCCCTCCGAGCCATACGGCGACGTGATTGTTGTGCTCGGAGGCGGCGCGACGAAGGACACGCCCGACATCTGCGGCGAGCAGGGGCAGCTCACCGCCTCGCCGTCGAGCAGGCTGCTGACGGCGGCGCGGCTTTACCGCGTGCTGCGCGTGCCGATCATACTCTCGGGCGGGCAGGTCTACGCTGACAGCGGCCCCGAGGCTTGGATTGGCCGCCGCGTACTCATCGGCCTCGGCGTCGATGAAAACGACATAATACTCGAAACGGATAGCCTTAATACCACGCAGAATGCCATCTTCTCGTCGAGGATTATAAGGGAGCGCGGATTCAGAGAGCCTGTCCTCGTGACCTCGGCGTTCCACATGCCGAGGGCGGTGCTGTGCTTCGAGAGCCGTGGCGTGGACGTCGTGCCGTTTCCGGCGGATTTTCAGGCCAACCGCGAGGCGAGGGACTTCCACTATTCGCGCATGAGGCCGTCGTCCGACGCGCTGGCCGCGAGTTCCGTCGTGCTCCAAGAAAAACTCCGTATGCTGGTGACATTGATTACAGGCAGGTAACTCAGACCATGGTAAAAGACCTCACAGAGGGTAGCCCGGCGCGGCTCATCCTGATGTTCACGCTCCCGCTGCTTGCGGGCAATATATTTCAGCAGCTTTACGCTTTCGTTGACACGCTGATCGTCGGGCGGTTTCTCGGCGTCAATGCGCTTGCCGCCGTCGGATGCACGGGCTGCTTGATGTTCCTGATGATGGGATTTGTCATGGGGACATCGGCGGGGCTGTCCATCGTGACGGGTCAGCGGTTCGGAGCGCGCGACGAGGAGGGAGTGCGGCGCAGCGCAGCGACCTGCGGCATAGTCGCAATCGCGCTCTCCATATTGCTGACGATTTTCGGCATATTGACAGCAAAGCCCCTGCTCGTGCTCATGGAGACACCCCCCGAGATTTTGGAGGGCGCGACGTCGTTCATCAGCATCATATACGGCGGCGTCGCGCTCATAATGCTCTTTGCGACGCAGACGAATCTCATCCGCTCGCTCGGCGACAGCCGCACCCCCACCATAATGCTCGCCTGCGGCCTTGGGCTGAATATCATATTCGAGCCGATATACATCATCGGGTTCGGCTGGGGCATCCCCGGCGCGGCGCTTGCCACCGTCTCATCTCAGGTCTTCGCTAATCTCATCTGCTTCTTCTATATCGTAAAAAAAGTGCCCGCGCTGCGGACAAGGCGCAGCGACTGGCGCGTGTCGCGCGAGGAGATATGGCGTCATCTGCGCGTGGGTCTTCCGATGGGGTTCCAAGGCTCGGTCATCGCGATAGGGGCAATCATTCTTCAAGTCGCGCTCAATAATCTGGGGCCGATTTCCGTTGCCGCATACGCAGCCGCGCAAAAAATCGACACGATAGCGGTCATGCCGATGATGTCATTCGGGATGGCGATGGCGGCGTACACGGCGCAGAACTATGGGGCGCAAAAACTCTCGCGTATAAAAGAGGGCGTCAAAAAGTGCATCATGATGTCGGGCGCTTTTTCCATCGCCGTGGGCGCATTCAATATTCTGCTCGGCTCGCGTATGATCGAGCTGTTCGTTGGCGCGGAGGAAACGCAGGTAATAGAGTACGGCACGGCATACCTCGTAATCAACGGGGCTTGCTACATCATCCTGTCGCTGCTCTTTATCCTGAGGTACACGCTTCAGGGGCTGGGGCAGACCGTCGTTCCGACCATCGCCGGCATGATGGAGCTTCTTATGCGGGCGATAGCCGCGCTGGTGCTTTGCAAATACTTCGGCTACATCGGCGCGTGCTGGGCGAATCCGCTCGCGTGGGTGGGGTCGCTCGCGCCGCTTTTGATGGCGTACGTCGTCACGCGTAGGACGCTGGTTGACAGGGCGCAGTCCGCTCGCTGACGTAGCTGATGAAAATGAGCAATGCGATTTTTTGTCATTGCTTATCATATATATCATAGCTAAATTATATGAGGAGGAATGAATAATCATGGGCTACAAACTTTGGGAGACATTTCAGGAATTGAGGGACGACTATGAATGGGTGGAGCTGTCGCATCCGCTTGACAACGATACCCCCGTTTGGTCGGGCATACCCGCCGGATCGGTCGAGCTATCAAAGACGGTTTTCGACTGGGGCAATCCGATGCTGGAGTGCCTGATTCAGACATTCAAATTCCCGGGGCAATTCGGCACGCATATTGATTTCCCGGGGCACTTCATCAAGGGCGCGCCCCTTTCCGACGCGTACGGCGTCATGAACTCGGTCTATCCTCTTTGCGTCATCGACGTGACAGCGAAGGTCGCTGATGATGCCCGCTACGCCGTGACGGTGGACGACATAAAGCTCTATGAAGAAAGATATGGCGAGATACCGGAGGGGGCTTTCGTTGCTCTGCGCACCGACTGGCATAAATACTGGCCTGACATGGAGAAACTCTCGGGCATAGCCGAGGATGGCAGCGAGAATTTCCCCGGCTGGTCGCTCCCCGCGCTGAAATATATATACGAGACGAGGAACGCGGCGGCAAACGGACACGAGACGCTCGACACCGATGCCTCGAAGCTGGCCGCGGAGGCGGGCGACCTCGCGTGCGAGCGGTACGTGCTGGAGAAGGGGAAGCTCCAGATAGAGGTCATGGACAATCTTGACAAGGTTGCGCCCGCGGGGGCGATCCTGATAGCGGCATGGCCCAGAATCAAAAACGCCACGGGACTGCCCGCGAGAGTATTCGCCATAACGCCCAGACAATAATGCCTATGATTTCTAATTTTTTTCTAAATCATTGAAATATGGTTAGATTCATAGTATACTATTAGTAAAATATAAATGAGATATTTTATAATATGTATAATATAAAATATTTTTAGAGGCGATGGCGATGAATCTGACATATTATCGTAATTTTGTGCTTGCGACCGAGACAGGCAACCTCACAAAAGCAGCGAAGATCGCTCACATTGCCCAGCCGGCTCTGACGCATCAGATAAGGGTGCTGGAGGAGGAATTTGGGACGAGGCTTTTTGAAAGCGGCAGAGGCCGCCATCAGCTGCGCCTCACCGACACGGGATGGACGCTTTACAGGAGGGCAAAGCAGCTATGCCAGATTGAGGACGAGACTGTCGCCGAGATGTCGGAGAGCATGAGCGGTACCAATGCGGTGCTTTCGTTCAGCATGGCGTCGCCGCGAGTGCCCGTGTTTGTCTCGCGCTATGTCGAGCCATTCACCAGGACGCACCCCGACATTCGCTATGACATCCGCGAGACTTTTCATCTGGCGACGCTTGACGATGTGCTGCATGGCAATTCCGAGATCGGCATAACGAATATCGCCATCCCCGATGCGTACCATTTTGACGTGCTGTTCTCGCATCCCGAGCATTACTATATTGTCGGGCACGAGGACAATCCATGGCTGGATTTGTCTGAGCCGATTGAGAGCATGGCGGCGCTGCGCGACATGCCTCTCGTCATCCTGCAAGGTCATCAGCGCATCATAGAATCGACCTGCCTCGATGAGGGGATTGTGCCGCTCATTCGTGCTCGCGTCGGGACTCTCGCGACATGCCTGGAGTTTGCGGCGCGCAATATAGGCCTTGCGCTCATTTCGCTGGGGGGGCCTTGCGCGCTGGCGCATGACCTCAAATTCGTTCCGATAAAAAGGGAGCGGTTGACGACCTCGATGCTCATGCTGAAGCTGAAGGGACGCCGCCTGTCAAAGGCGATGGGCGAGTTCGTGGAGATGTACATCGAAATGGAGAAGCATAAAAATAATACTGAGCCTGAATAAAAATCTTAAAACAGAGCCACCAATCACCGCCTGCTTCCGAGCAGAAGAAATACGCGCCGCAAGTGTGAAATTCAAATGAATGAAAAAGCCTCTTGATGAGACAGGAAATCTCGTCAAGAGGCTTTTTTTATTCGATGATTATGAGCGTTTATTTCCCGATTAAGAAGCGGGAGTTTTATTGTCAGTCAGCATCTTATAAAAATTCTACTTTTCCGCTGTCGATGTGGTAGACAGCGCCCATGGCAGTGACCGAGAGTTTTTTGCCGAGGTTCTTTTCGACCTCCGAGCAGCTGTTTTTCACGTTGAGAGCCACAGCCTTGTCGCTGTCTTTCTCGCTGCCGATAGCCGCGAGTATTTTATCTATTATGGATTTTACATAGCCGTCGGGCGCATGATGGCCTGAGTCGAGCGCCGCGCCGACAGCCCCGCAGCGCGTGTGCCCCAGCACCAGCACGAGGGGAGTGCCGAGATGCCCAGCCGCGTACTCGATGCTGCCAAGCTCGATGTCCCCGACTACGAAGCCCGCGACACGGATGACGAACAGCTCGCCTATCCCCGCGGAGAAAATGCTCTCCGGCACCACGCGCGAGTCGGAGCAAGTGACGACTATCGCGTAGGGGAACTGCCCCTCCTTGCAGGTTTTTTCGCGAATCGCGGGCGAGATGTCGCCCTGCCCCGATGTCGCCGTCAAATATTTCGCGTTTCCGTCCTTCAGCCGTTGCAAAGCCTCCTGAGCCGTCATTGTTTTCTCCATGAATATAGCCTCCTTTTCGTTAGATGATAAGTAATTGTAAAATCTGCATTTTTCGTGAAACCCCTCCGGCGCTTTGCGAGAAACACTCCACTGGACTGTTTCTCCCCTTTCAGGGGAGGCTTGGTACTGCACTTGCCAACAAAAGCAATCTCTAAAAACTGCATTTTTTGTGAATTCCCCCGTCAGCTTCGCTGACACCCCCCTCTAAGAGGGGGCTATAGACTCACTCGTTGAGGGCTGACGGAGGGAGCTTTCTAAATAAATTACATTATCCGCCTGTCTGCGCGATAAGTGCAATTTAATCAGATTCAATTCCTAATCATATTTTATAGAATATTTTTTTTGGGTCTTGCCGTTTTTGGTGGTCATCTTTTTCAGTATGCGGTGCAGCGTCTTAGGGTCGATCGGCTTGGTGATGTACTCGTTCACGCCGGCGTCTCTTGCCTTTTTCATTGATTCCTCGAATGCGTCCGCCGTCATCGCGATGATTGGGATGCTTTTCGCGTCGCGGCGATCCATCGCACGTATCTGCCTCGTCGCGCCCATGCCGCTGAGTATCGGCATCTGCATGTCCATGAGTATCGCGTCGTATGTGCCCTCGGGGCGGCTGCCGAATAGATCCACGGCTTGCCTGCCGTTGCCTGCGTGCTCGTGAGTCACGTTGAAGTCGTCGAGTATGCGGGCGGCTATCTCGACATTTATCTCGTTGTCCTCCACTAGCAGCACATGGAGGTTGAGCGGGATGCTGACGTTGTCCTCGTCGCTCCCGGCGTCATCGTGAGAGATATGCCCCGCGCTCTCGAAAGGCAACGTGATTATGAAGGTGGAGCCCATGCCGCGCTCGCTCTCGACTGCGATGGTTCCGCCCATGAGGTCTATGAGACTTTTCACGATTGCGAGCCCAAGGCCCGTCCCGATGGTGCCCGCCACTCGGGCGGGGTTGTCATGCTCCTGCGAGAAATCCTCGAACATGTGACGCTGAAATTCCTCGCTCATGCCTATGCCGTTGTCGGAGACGATGAACTTCGTCATTATGCGCCCGTCGGGCATCATGTCGGCTCCCGCGCTGAACTCGACCTCGCCGCCGTTCAGCGTGTACTTCACGGCATTCGAGATGATATTCATGAGGACTTGCTTCACCCGAATCTTGTCGAGGAGCAGCAATGGTATGTCCGTTTCCTCGAATCTGACGCGCGCCGAGATGTCCTTTGGCGAGCACATGGGCTCCAGCATATTGACTATGTCCTTTACGAAGTCGTTGAATGAGCATGGCGTGGGCGAGAGCGTTATCTTGCCGCTGTTGATTTTTGAGAGGTCGAGCACGTCGTTTATGAGCGACAGCAGGAATGACGACGAGCTCTCTATGCGGTCGAGGTCACGAGAAATCTTTTCGGGGTCGTTTATGTCCTCGCGCGCGAAGGTTACGAGGTTTTGGATGGCGCCGATGGGCGTCCTGATGTCGTGGCTGATGCGCGAGACGAAGTCCGTCTTGGCTCGGTTTGATGCCTCCGCCGCCTCGACAGCGCGGCGCAGATCCGCGGTGTGCTTTTGCTCGCGCTCATAGGAAAGCGTTATGTCCTGCTGCACTTGGAGTATGTCGTGGTGCGCCTTGCTGAGCCAGCAGTACGATAGCTGCTTTCGCCGCGTCTTTCCCGTCTCCTTGTCGGTGTATTCGTACATGGTGACGAATGAGCCGGTCTTGTCGATGGCGGCTGTGACGGTGCGGATCTGCTCGGCTAAGGGGGGAGGCGTGATGCCGAGCGTGTCTTTTATCTTCTCTGCGATTTTATCGCCCGTGAATGGCACGTCAAGAGCCAGGTCGGGGAAAAGTTTCTGCCATTCGTCCGACACGCTCCTGTAAGTCACTGTGCACGCCTTCGCGTCGACGAGCGAGATGAAGTCGCTCGACTGCGCGAGCGTGAGGCTCAATATTTCCTCCCACTGCTTGTTGCGCGTGATGTCACGCGTGTAGAAGAATGCCAGCACGTCGCCGGTCGCGGGGTCGGGGAGCATAACGAGGCGAGTCTCCACCCACATTACGTGGCAATCGACCATGCGCTGGTACTCCATCCGCAGCTCTCTTTTGTCTTCATGGAAGAGCCGCAGTAACCCGGCGTGGCTGAAGTCCCTGAAAATCTTTTTTCTGATGCGGGGGTCGATTGCCGTGCGGGCCGACGCAAAAAGCACGTTGCGCGTCGCGGGTTTTTGATGCGCTATCTCCGGCTCGGCCTCTATTGCCTCCCTGAACAGCTCGCTTCCCTCATCGACATCCGGGATATTGGCCAGCGTCGGCGGGAGCGTGTCAAGGTATGTGTCGCGCGTCACATTGAAAGCGACAGCGAGAAAGATGTGCTTCGAGAGAGACGCTATCATCGCGCGCTCGTTGGCGAGCACTTTTTCGGCGTGCTTCAGCGCGTCACAGCGCTCCACGTAGCCTATCGTCTCGGTGGGATTTCCGTTCTCGTCAAAGGAATTGATGAGCTTCATGCGCATCCATTCCATGCGATCTCTGCGGCGCATTTGGACATCGCATGTCGCCTCGTCGGCGCCGCCCTCGATTTTGCGCAGCATCTCGCGGAATGATTCGCGGTCGTTGTCCGGCATTTTGGTCGTCTCAAACAGGGACTCGGGGAAATTCTCGAGGACTTTCGGGAACGGAGGGAAAGATTTCGGGTGCATTATTGTCGTGGCGGTGCGTGACGGCATGTCGTAGACGAAGTACAGGGTTGACGAGTTAAGCGAGGCGATTTTGAGCAACCGCTCTTTCCTCGACAGTTCTCTTTCGGTCTTTATAGTGCCCGACGCGTCGGAAAAGGACACATAGAATCGCTCGACTCCCTTGCCGACAGTCTCGTGGTCGCCGACGAGGTTCACCCAAAGCCACTCGCCTTTGCCGCCTGAGCCGCCGGGCCTCACGCGAACGCGATACCGGAATGTCGTGCCCTCCTTTATCGCGGTCATCGCGGCGACGAAGATCCCCCTTCTGTCGTCGGGATGAAAAGCGTTCACGACGTTTCCCTGATATGTCCTTCGCCATAGCTTGCGCTGCGATTCCATGTCGTGAAAAAATCTGTCAAATATCTGAACAGTTTCAAGGAGGAGTTTTGACGGCGTGAAATCAAACACGCCCATCTTGACGGGAAAATTAAAATGCTCGTTTGCCGCAGGAGAAAATGTCTCGCTCATGTTTCTGCCCTCCTCATGTATTCGCGCCGGGCAATGGCAAATGGTGTCACGCGTCGATGCTTTTCCTCATATACAACATAAATATGGATTGCTTTAACGAATTGTCACATACTGTATGTGCGAATCCTAAACAGAAAGTTTTTCGTTGGTTTTCGCTGAATAAATTTCGTTTATATCTATTCGCCGTGATAGGGTGATAATCCTGCTTGGGAAAAATAAAATGAACATTATGTCATGTGTTTCCCAATTTTTTCACTGCGTCCTCAAGGAGCCGTGCCGCCGTCACGATGTCCTCCGGCTTCGCGCTCTCTGCGGGGTTGTGGCTGATGCCGTCCCTGCACGGGATAAAGAGCATTCCCGTCGGCACGCGCTCCGCCCAGTGCATTGCGTCGTGACCCGCGCCGCTCATCATCGCTCGATACGCTACGCCGTGCTCCTCGCATATTGAGGAGAGGAAATCGACCATCTCTTTGCTTATCGCTATAGGCTTTTCGTCGGAGATAGGCTCGATGTCGTATGATATTCCTCGCCGCGTCATTATATCGTCGATGCGGCTTTTGATTTTATCCACGACGGCGCGCTTGGCGTCGTAGTCGATGCTTCGTATGTCGATGCCTAGCGTCACCTCGCCGGGGATGACGTTCATCGCGTTCGGCGCGGCCTCCACGACGCCGACTGTGCCGACGACGGGCGGGCGACTGGCGGGGGCGGCTGCTTTATCATTTTCATCGTCGCTCTTTTTTGTGGCGATGCCGCTCGCCTCATTTGCCGACTGCTCGACGGCGAGGATTGCCTCGGCCGCGGCGCACATACCGTCGCGGCGCAGCTCCATCGGAGTCGCCCCGCTGTGATCCGCGCTGCCGTGTATATGCACGCGCATCCTCGTGGGAGCGGCGATGCCCGTGACCACTCCTATTTTTTCGTGCGACGTGTCGAGCACCTTGCCCTGCTCGATATGGACCTCAAGAAAAGCCCTCGGCAGCGCGTCATGGTAAGAGAGATAATTCGCCGAGGCGAGGGAGGCGGGGGAAAGCCCACGGGACATGAGCACGTCATGGAGAGTGACGCCGTTCTTGTCGGCATAGCGGAGAGTGTCCTCCTCTGTCAGCTCGCCGCACATCGCGCGGCTGCCGAGCGTCGCCGCGCCGAATCTCGACGACTCCTCGCACATGAAAAGCACACATTCGAGCGGGGCTTTCGTAGTTATGCCGTCCTCGTCGAGGCTCTGCATCACCTCGATGGCGGAGAGAATCCCGACAACCCCGTCGAAATTTCCGCCGCTTGGCACGCTGTCCCCGTGCGAGCCAAACATCACCGCTGGGAGTGACTCGTCTTTCCCCGCGCGCCGCCCTATGACATTGCCAAAGGAATCGACATGGAGAGAGAGGCGAGCGTCGCGCATCAGCGACATGAGATATTCGCGCCCCTGCCAGTCGGAGTCGGTGAAAGCGAGCCGATTTATGCCGGGGAGCCCGGGAGCCGTTATGGCGGCCATCGTTTCAAAACGGGACATAAGCCTTTCAAGTGAAATCATTTTGATTACCTCCTGTGAATCGAAATTATATCATATTTTATTTGGCGTGTTGATGATGTTGCTTTATTTTTAACTTACTTTGATATATGGTGTATGATATAATATTGCAAGGCAAAATGTGTCCCTGATGATGCGGGGAATGATATAACAAAATAAAAAAATTGCAGCATTGCGAGGCGGTTTAATTGCGTATTGTCATCGTCGGCATGGGCAAGCTCGGCTACTCAATAGCGGAGCTGCTCTCCAAAGAAGAATATGAGGTCGTCGCCATTGACCGCAATCCCGAGAGGCTGGAGGCGGTGAAGAACACTCTCGACGTGCTCACCATCATGGCGAACGGGGCCAGCCCCGTCACTATGAACGACATAGACGTGCGGGGAGCTGATCTTTTGATAGCGGTCACCGACTCCGACGAGGTGAACATGGTCGCTACCAGCCTCGCCAAGAAGCACCGTATTCATCACACCATCGCGCGCATACGCGACGTCCAGCTCATGAGCGAGGCAAATGAATATCTTAGGAAAGCTTTTGACATAGACCTGATGCTCAACCCCGAGCTGATAACTGCGCGAGAGATTTACCGTATCCTGATGACGCCGGCCGCCCTCAATGTCGAGGACTTCGCGAGCGGCAAGGTGAGACTTTTCGAGGCGAAGGTCAGAAAGGAGTCAAAGCTCGCCAATATCCCGCTGAAGGATTTGGGGATACCTCCGAAGGTGCTGGCGGGGATGCTTTTCCGCGACCACCAGATGATTATCCCGCATGGCGATGACAAGCTGCTCCCGGGTGACAACGCCTATTTCATCGGCGACCCCGAGGCGATAACGAGCTTCTCGCGGAATTTCGTGCAGCGCGAGGCTAGGAAGCTGGAGCGCGTCATGATAATCGGCGCGGGGCGCACGGGCAGGTTTCTCGCGCCGATGCTCGACCAGCATGGCGTGCAGGTGAAGGTCATAGAGCAGGACAGGTCGCGCAGCGAGCAGGTGGCGGCGGAGCTGATAGACGGCATCTCGATATGCGGTGACGGCACGAGCATAGACCTTTTGATTGAGGAGGATGTGAAAAACGCCGATGTCGTCGTCTGCCTGACCGAGGACGACAAACTCAATCTGATGCTCGCGCTCCTCGCCAAGCACTTGGGCGCGAGGGAGACGGTCGTGCGCGTCGCCCGCGCGGAATATGTCGAGCTCATGGAAAAAGTGGGCGTCGACATAGCCCTCTCGACGAGGCTGCTGTCAGCGAGCGAGGTGCTCGCGTTCGTGCGCCGTGGCGGCGTCGTGGCGGTGTCGCTTCTGGAGGGCGCGAAAGCGGAGGCCGTGGAGGTCATCGTGCAGGACAGGTCGCCGGTGGCGGACACGAAGCTGAAGGACGTGAGGCTCCCGAGGGAGTGCCTCGTGTGCGCGTATGTCAGGGGCGACGAGGCATACATCCCGAACGGCGACTCTGTCCTCCGCGCGGGCGACAGGGCGGTGCTGTTCGTGCAGACCCAGTTCGCGCAGAAAGTGATGAAATATTTTAAGAGTTGATGACGTAAGGAGCCGTGCGAAAATTATTATCGAAACAGATTTAGTCCGATGAGGATTAAATCTGTTTTTTTGTTAGTTGCGATTGTGCATATGTGAATATTTTTTGTGGATAAACCGAAATTTCGCAGTGATTCAAGCCGATGAGTGTGGATAAGTCTTGTTTCTTTTGAATGGCGCGATGTTCTGGATGGCAATTATTTTTTGCCGCGCTGAAATTTTAGATTTCAAGATGTGGGCAATATGTGGCAATATGTGATAGAATAGAAGAAATTTTTGGCAAGTCCATTGTATTTTGAGGAGGTAATATAATGAAAGGATGGATAAAAAAATCAATCGCCGCTGCTTTTTCGGCGGCGCTGATTGGCATGGGGGCGCCCGAGGCGAGCGCCCTGAATGTGTCGCAGGATGTGCCGCCCGATTTGACTCTTGTGGCTCAGTCGGATTTTCAGTGGGCGGGGCTGACTATCTCGCCGCGCGGCCGCTTTTTCGTTTGCTTCCCCGAGTGGGGAGTGCATCCCGAGTTCAAGCTGGCCGAGCTGGTGAACGGGGTCACGGTGCCATTCCCGAGCGACGAGATGCAGGGCAGTTTCGCCAATGTGCAGAGCATCTCATGCGACAAGGAGAATATGCTGTGGGTGCTTGACGCGGCAAAGGTGCCGGGGGAGCCGTCTGCCCCCTCGGCCGTGAAGCTGTGCCGCGTGGATATTGACATGGGCACTGTCATGGACACATATACATTCAATGCCGATGTGATTCTCCCCGACACATATCTGAATGATTTCCGCATAGATTTGGATTCGAGCACGGCATATATCACCGACTCGGGGCATGGCGGAATAATCCTGCTTGACCTCTCGACGGGTGAGTCGTATCGCGCTCTCACCGACATAGTCGAGGTGAGGGCAAATCTCCAGAGCATTTATTTTCCCACGACGGGTATGTTCAGCCGTCTGGAGCACAGCGACGGGCTGGAGCTGTCCAATGACAAAAAGACGCTCTATTTTGCGTCGCTCGGCGGCGACCGCGTTTACGGAGTGCCGACAGCCGCGCTGAAAAATCGTGCTCTTTCCATGGATGAGCGCAAAAAGGCTGTACGGGAGATAACGCTCGACGGCGCTCCTAGCGACGGCATGGTCATTCGTGGCGACTATCTCTACATGGGCGACCTCGCCGATGAGGGCATTTTGGAGCTTGACACGACGCTGGCGGGGAAAAAGGAGGCCGGCGCGATACTCAATCTCGGCAAGGATGTCCGCTGGGCATCATCTTTCGCGCTGGGGCTGGACGGCAGCATATATTTCACGACCTCGGCGGAGAATTACCCGATTGACCAGCAGAAGCCTTATGAGCTTTACAAGATGTCGTGGACTAAAAAATCCGACCCGATGAAGATAAAGGACACGCCGGTGCCGTTTTATGGAAATTGATGGACGCTGATAATCACGGGCGTGCCACGAGGAACGTAATTTTTTTGACAAGGAGCTAAAGCAAATGGCGTATGTCGCGCTTTATCGCAGGTGGCGCCCCACGGTTTTCGCCGATGTGGTGGGGCAGCAGCATGTGAGCCGCACGCTGGAAAAAGCAATAGAGCAGGACAGGGTAGGCCACGCGTATTTATTCGCGGGCCCGCGAGGCACGGGCAAGACGAGCACGGCGAAAATACTCGCCAAGGCTCTCAACTGCGAGAAGGGCCCGACCGTTACCCCGTGCAACGAGTGCGAGAGCTGCATGAGGGTGAATGACGGCACGTCAATGGACGTGTTCGAGATCGACGCGGCGTCCAATCGCGGCATAGATGAAATCAGGGGGCTGCGCGAGACGGTGAAGTTCGTGGCCGCCGATGGGAAATACAAAGTCTACATCATAGACGAGGTTCACATGCTCACGAGCGAGGCTTTCAATGCTCTCCTCAAGACGCTGGAGGAGCCGCCGTCGCGAGTCGTTTTTATCCTCGCGACGACCGAGATTCACAAAGTGCCAGCCACTATCCAGTCCCGCTGCCAGAGGTATGACTTCAAGCGGATATCGTCGGCCGACATAGAGGCAAGGCTTCGCTATGTCGCCGCTAATTCGGGCATCGAGGCGGACGACGACGCGCTTGCCGTCATAGCGCGCGAGGCGGACGGAGGAATGCGCGACGCGCTCTCGACGCTCGACCAGTGCGCCGCCCTCGCCGAGACGCGGGTGACGAGCGAGGTAGTGCGCGAGATACTCGGGCTGATAGGGCGCGAGTATGTGACGGAGACGATCGAGGCCATTGCCTCGCGCGACAAAAGCAGAGCTCTTTCGCTTGTCGCGAGGCTGATGGCTGAGGGCAAGGATTTGCGTGAGCTTGCAAGGGAAATGATTTTGGAGCTGCGCTCCGTCATGGTCTTTCAGGCGGCGGGCAAGCTGGACGGCGTGGAGATGTACGAGACATCGCAGGAGATGCTCGAAAAGGAAGCGAAATATTTCGCCCCGTCCTCATTCATGCCGATGATAAATCGCCTCCATGACGCGCTGGGCGAGATGCGATGGACGAGCGAGCCGCGCATAGCGATGGAGACGGCTTTGCTCGACCTGTGCGGCTTGGGCGCAAATGAAAACCCGCCAAAAGAAGCGGCTCAAAATGTGCCGCGAAGCGATGCGCCGACGCAAAGCGGGGGCGATGCGAGGCTCTCGGCGATAGACTCTGCCCGAATAAAGGAAATGGAGTCGCAGATAAAGGGGCTCATGAAGAAGGTGGCGGAGCTGGAGGCGCGCCCCGAGGCCGTGGCGCAGGCAGCAGCCTCGACCCCGCGCAGGAGGACAGCCAAGACAGCTAAAGCGTCATCGCGCGCGATTCGCCCTGTCGAGCCGCCAAAGGTGACGCCCGAGGGTCAAAAGCTGTGGCAGGATTTGCTGAAAAGTCTGTCCGCGGACGAGAAATATCACATCGTGCATAACTGCGCGGCGAAAGGCGTGTTCGCGGGAACGTCGCCGGGGTTCATCCATTTGAGCTTCACCAGTGACTTCCTTCGCGACAGGATTGAGCGGCCCGATTATGACAAGATTTTCGCGGCAAAGCTGATGGAGCTGACCGGCAAGGAGATGCACGTCATATGCGAGCAGCCCGCGCCGCCTCCACCTCCCCCCCCGCCGCCGCCCCCGAAGCGGCCCGACTATGTGCCCGACATGGGCAGGATGAGCGCGGAGGAGCGAAAACCGATAGAAAAAGCGGTGGAATTTTTCGGAGATGAATTTATACCGCTCCCTGACGACAAGGACTATTCGCCGAGCGACGATTGACTATGACCATTCAATTTGATATTCTATATTGATGATGGCAATCTCTAAAAACTGTTTTTTGTAAAACTCAAAACTCCTACGGCGCTTTGCGAGAAACACTCCGCTGGACTGTTTCTCCCCTGAAAGGGGAGGTGCCCGAAGGGCGGAGGGGTTCATTTATTTGACTTTGAGAGGAGAAAGATATATGTATTCAGGAATGGGCGGAGGAATGAACATGAACAACATGGGAGCCATGATGAAGAAGGTGCAGAAATTTCAGGCTCAAATGAAGCTCATGCAGGACGAACTGAAAAAGAAGACCATCGAGGTGACGGCCGGCGGCGGAGCGGTGAAGGTCGTCATAAACGGCGACAAGGTCATAGAGAAGCTCATCATCGACAAGGCGGCTGTCGACCCGGAGGATGTCGAGATGCTTCAGGATCTCGTTATGGCGGCTGTGAATGAGTCGATAAAGAAAGTGGACGACATGACGACCGGCGAGATGCAGAAGCTCACGGCGGGGCTTGGGCTGCCGCCGGGGCTCATCTGATGAAGCACATCGCGCCCCTCGCGCATCTCATTGAGCATTTCCGCGCTCTCCCCGGCATCGGGGCTAAGACGGCGACGCGCCTCGCGTATCATGTCCTCGACATGGACGCGGGTGATGCGCGGGCTCTCGCGGAGGCGATAATCGAGGCGAAGGAAAAAATCGGGCTGTGCAATACCTGCTTTAATCTCTCCGACAGAAATCCGTGCATGATATGCGCGTCCGACAAGCGCGACCGCTCGATAATATGCGTGGTCGAGCAGCCGCAGGACGTAGCCGCGATGGAGAGGACGCGCGACTACGCTGGATTGTACCATGTGCTGCATGGCGCGCTGTCGCCTCTCGACGGGATAGGCCCCAATAATCTGCGAATAAAGGAGCTATTGATGCGCATCAATGGCGGCGGAGTGGGCGAGGTCATAATGGCGACTAATCCTAACGTCGAGGGCGAGGCGACGGCGATGTACATAGCGAAGCTGATAAAGCCGCTCGGCGTGAAGGTGACGCGCATAGCTCACGGACTTCCCGTCGGGGGAGATTTGGAGTACGCCGACGAGGTGACGCTCGCCAAGGCGATGGAGAACAGGGTGGAGCTGTAGCCGTTATATTAAGGAGGAATTTCAGATTTGGAAGCACCGCTTGTAGTATCATTTGCTATCGGCATACTCGCGATTATTTTAGTCGCGAAGCTAATCGGCATGTCGATAGATGTGATGCTGAAATTCGTATCGAACAGCGTCGTCGGGGCGCTCATGCTCATAGTGGTTAATTTCTTCGGCGCAGAAATGGAGCTTACGATACTCAAATGCCTTTTCTGCGGAGTGCTGGGCATACCCGGGGTCGTGCTGCTTTTCATCTACGAGAAATTCATTGTCGGGTGATACCGAGGAATACAAAAAGCAGAACAAATTTAGTCGTGGTCGGCTGGATTTGCTCTGCTTTTTTTATGTGCTTATGGGGTAATTCGACTGGATTCGGTGGGAGTTAAAAGCCCCATTGAATAAGTCGCATTTTATTATTATGATGTTTTTATTATATGTTTTATGTAAAAAAATACATAAAACTATTGAACATTGTCAATGAGTTGTGCTATTATTGTACCATTGCAATGATATTTTGGGTAAAAAAGGTGTGTGAGCAAGCATGGCATTGAAATTTGTCACGGCTCGGTGCAAGGGGTGCGGCATATGCGCTTACTTCTGCCCCAAAAAGGTTTTGACCGTCACGGAGCTGAACAAGGCGGCCATCGCCGAGGGCAAGGAGAACGACTGCATTGAGTGCGGCCAGTGCGAGATGCGCTGTCCTGATTACGCAATTTTTGTGGAAAGGGGGGCAAAGTAAATGGCCGATACAAAAGTGATGCTTATGCAGGGCAATACCGCTGTCGTGGAGGGAGCGATTGCCGCTGGCGTGAGATTTTACGGCGGCTATCCCATCACCCCGTCGACGGAGATTGCCGAGGGCATGGCGAAAAGGCTTCCGATGGTCGGGGGCAAATTCATGCAGACCGAGGACGAGATAGCGGGACTTGGCACTGTGATAGGCGCGTCGCTCGGAGGGCTGAAGGCGATGACGGCGACGAGCGGCCCGGGATTTTCCCTGAAGCAGGAGATGATCGGGCTTGCCTGCAATGCCGAGGTGCCGTGCGTCATAGTCGATGTGCAGCGCGTGGGCCCCTCGACAGGCCAGCCGACGTCGCCGTCGCAGGGCGACGTGATGCAGACGAAGTGGGGCACGCACGGCGACCACTGGGTCATCGTCGTGTCGCCGTCGAGCGTCCCCGAGTGTTTCACCCTCACCCAGAGGGCTGTCGCGCTGGCGGAGACTTACCGCGTGCCCGTCATCATGCTGATGGATGAGATAGTGGGGCATATGCGTGAGCGCATAGAGATACCTGTGAGCTACGATGATGTTCCGCAGGTGAACCGTGCGCGCCCGACCTGCCCGCCTGAAGAGTATCTCGCCTATCGGGCGGGGGAGAGCGGCGTGCCGGAGATGGCGGATTTCGGCAGCGGCTATCGCTGGCATGTGTCGGGGCTGGTGCATGACGACACGGGCTTCCCCAAGAGCAGCGGCAAGGCGACGATGGAAGCGGAAAATCGCCTGCGCGGAAAAATAATGAATCATCGTGACGAAATAATACAGGTCGAGCGTCATATGCTCGACGACGCGGAGTTTGCGATTATCGCTTTCGGCGGAGCGGCGCGCACTGCGTATGACGCGGTCGAAATGGCTCGCGCGAGGGGACTGAAGGTCGGGCTGCTGCGCCCGATAACGATATGGCCGTTCGCGACACATGAGGTGCGCGAGCTGGCGCGGAGCGTGAAGGGCATCCTCGTCCATGAGCTGAACTGCGGCCAATATGTCATATCCGTCAAGGCGGCTGTCGGAGGCGCGTGCCCCGTTGACCTTTACGCGAAATATGACAATGAGTCGGCGACGCCGGAGGAAATGCTCGCCGAGATAGAGAAAGCTATGAAAGGGGATGGCCTGATATGAAAGAAGCGCTCGTGGAGAAATATTTCCGCGCGGGTCATCTGCCCCATCTTTGGTGCCCGGGCTGCGGCAACGGCACGGTGCTGGGGGCGATCGTCACGGCGATTGACAACCGAGGGATAGATAAAAATGATGTCGCTTTCATATCCGGCATCGGGTGCTCCAGCCGCTCGTCGGGCTACGTCGATTTCAACACGGCGAACACGGTTCACGGCCGCGCCCTGCCGATAGCGACGGGGCTGAAGATGGCAAATCCGAAGCTGAATGTCATCGTCGCGTCAGGCGACGGCGATTGCTCCGCCATAGGGGGCAATCATCTCATTCACGCGGCGAGGCGCAATGTTGATTTGACGCTCATCGTTTTCAATAACAGCATATACGGCATGACGGGCGGCCAATACTCGCCGCTCACTCCCGTCGGCAGCAGGGCGACCACGGCACCGTATCTGACGATTGAGCCGGCATTTGATATACTTGATCTTGCCCGCGCGGCGGGAGCCACGTTCACCGCCCGCGCGACATCGTATCACGTGCCGCTGCTCACGAGCGTCATAGAGAAAGGCATCGCTCATAAAGGCTTTTCCGTCATAGAGGCGGTCACGGCGTGCCCGACGAATTTCGGCCGCCAAAACAAAATCGCGGCTCCGGCTCTCATGATGGCGTGGCAGCGTGACCATGCCGTGATGAAAGCGAAATGGGACACTATGACGGACGCGGAGCGCGAGGGAAAATTCCCCGTCGGGGTGCTCTCCGAGCGAAACGACGTCAAGGAATACACCGAGGCGTATGATGAGATCATCAGGAGAGCGCAGGGGGTGAGCGCATGAGGCACACATTCAGATTTTCGGGCACGGGCGGTCAGGGGCTCATCACCGCCGGCATCATACTGGCCGAGGCCGCGCTGCTCGACGGCAACCTTGCGGTGCAATCGCAATCTTACGGCCCCGAGGCGAGGGGCGGCTCATCGAAAGCGGAGGTCATCATCTCCGACGAGCCGATACATTTCAGTCGCGTCACTTGCCCCGGCACGCTTCTCGTCATGAGCCAGGAGGCGGCTGATAAATTCGCTCACGATTGCACGGAGGAAAGCCTTGTCATCACCGACAGCCTTTTTGTGAGCGAGGTCAATGCAAACGGCGCGAAGCGGATAGACCTCGACATCACGAGGACGGCGACGCGCGTTTGCGGCAAGCCGCTCTTTGCAAATATAGTCGCGCTCGGGGCGGTCGCCGGCCTCACAAACTGCGTCAGCGAGAAATCGCTTGAGCGGGCGGTGCTCGAGAGAGTGCCAAAGGGCACCGAGGATGCCAACAGGAAAGCACTCGCGGCGGGATTCTCGCTTGCCAGCGAGGCGCAGGGCAAGGCGTGAAATGATATAATCATGCTGCTCGCCGATGGCCTCATCGAAGATTATCATAAAAAAGGGAATCTCTAAAAACTCAAATCTTCGTTTGAACCCCTCCGCCCTTCGGGCAATCCAAAGCCTCCCCTGAAAGGGGAGAAAAAGTCCAGTGGAGTGTTTCTCGCAAAGCACCGGAGGGGTTTTACAAAAAGCAGTTTTTAGATGTTGCCAAAACACAAAAAAGCAGCGATTTTGCAAATCGCTGCTTTTCTTGTTGCTCTCTTTTCATTCCCAGCACATATAAATCCCCAGCTCTCCCTTTTCCAGCGATACCGATATTGCTTTGCCTTGTCGGTCGCTCGCGGGGGAGTCATCCAGTCGGTTGCTTATCGCGTTCATCATGGTCTGCTTCAGTGTCGCCCCGTTGATTTGCCACTTTGTCCCCAGCAGTGTCACGCCCGTCGCTCTCGCCGAGAGCGGCAGCAGCGACACGACGCTCGGGATTTTTTTTATGTGGAAAATAGCGGACGCGGCTCCGTGCAGGGGAAGGAGAAATTCATGCTCGTCCGCCAGCGCGCCTGTGAGACCCGAGCCTATCAGCGAGTACACGTTTGACAGCGCGTGGTCGAGTCGCCCGCCGAATGAGCCCGTGAGCACCATAAAAGAGAAAGGGCTGAACCTTCTCATTCGCATCAGCGCAAGCTGTGTGTCGGTGAAGTCCTTGTCTTTCGGATAGCGGTCGATCGGGATACTCTGCTTATTCAGCCAGCCAAGATTTTTTTTGCTCACGCTGTCGAAGTCGCCTATCACGCGGACAGGTCTTAGTCCCGCGGCGCGTGCCGCGTCTAGCCCGCGATCCACGCACACCAGCGTTCTCGCTTTTGCCGCCTCTCCCAGCCACTCGGGGGACGGGGCTCGCCCGCCCAGCACGAGCAGCGTGTCGCCGTATGAGCTTGCCTCTTTCCTATTCGCTATATTCGCGCGCAGCGACATTCGCATCCTCACGCTGAGCCACGGGAGCGTCAGCGTGAATTTTTTGTCTTTAGGCATATATCATCGCCCCGTTTTTGAAAATCTAAAATGCTCATTTTTGAATAAATCTCATTCTATCATATCGCTTGCCCGCGCGAAAGATTTTGCTTTCAAAATTATGACGGTTATACTATAATTATCAATAAGATTTATTGTTTGCAGGTTGATATATTAAGGAGGGTTTTATTGAAATGAAAAAATTCACTCTGCCTTACGGGCGCGGCACGAAAACTTTTGAGCTGGACGAGTCCAAGATTCTTCAGGAGATAAATATGCCGTCTGCGACTCCGCTGACGGACATCGCAGGCTCGGTGCTCGATGCGGTGCGCCACCCGATAGGCTGCCCGACTCTCGATGAGACGGTGAAGCCGGGCGACACCGTCACCTTCATCTGCAATGACCCGACGCGCGTCGCTAACAGTTTTGACTTCATGCCCGTGCTGGTCAATGAGTTCAATCGCCTCGGCGTGCCCGATGAGAATATGCAGATTGTCTTTTCCCTTGGCAGCCATCGCCTCATGACGGAGGAGGAGATGCGCGAGGGCGTGGGCGAGGAGGTCGGGCGTCGCCTCAAAATGTATAACAGCGATTGCAACGTGAACGGCGACTTTGAATATTTCGGCGCGACGAGCCGCCACACCCCTGTGCTCATCAACAAGAGGATATGCCACAGCAATCATATCGTGCTCACCGGCACCATCGTCTACCACTATTTCAGCGGCTACGGCGGGGGACGCAAGGCGGTGCTCCCGGGCTGCGCGGCGATGGAGACGATACGCAGCAATCACAGCCACATGATGGATCCGCGTGCGGGGCTGGGGGCGACTGACGGCAATCCTGTCTACGAGGATCAGATGGAGGGCGTGGCTCTCTGGGCTGACGCGATGAAGGAGCGCGGCTCGCACGTTTTCCTCTTTAACGCGATACTCGACGCGCAGCACCGCTTCTTGAAGATGTTCGCGGGCAACTACATAGACGCGCACAAGGAGGCGTGCAGGTTCGTCGATGAGGTGTACGGCGTGCCGATAGAGCGGCAGGCGGACATCACGATAGTGAGCTGCGGCGGCTACCCGAAGGACATCAATGTGTATCAGATGCAAAAGACCATGGACAACGCCGTGCTCGCGACAAGGCAGGACGGAGCGGTGATACTGCTGGCGGAGTGCGAGGAGGGCAGCGGCAGCAAGGTGCTGGAGGAGACGTGCAGGAGGCTTGGGTCAGCCGACGCGATTGAAAATGAGCTGGAGAAAAATTTTGTCATTGGCGCGAACAAGGCTTACGCGGTGACGAGGCTCACGAAGAAAGCGAGATTCATACTCGTCACAGGGCTGGACAAGAAGATGGCAAAGGAAATGCTCTTCACTGACGCGGTCGATACGGTGGAGGAGGCAATAGCCGAGGCGAAGAAGATTGTCGGCGGCGACCCGACATATATAGTGATGCCGGCAGGCAGCCTGACGGTGCCGCGCCTGAAAAAATGAAATGCAGCGAGCCACGGCAAAAAATATTTGAAAAAATTTTCGCGCTATGCTAGAATATCCTCCATCATATTAAAATGCGATGACGAAGAGAGTACGTCTGTCTGAAAGTCCAAGAGCCTGTTTTTGGCAGCTCACAGCGAGTCGGGCATGGTGCGAGCCGATGGCGAGTATGGCGGACGGAAAATCACTTCCGAGCAGCGGGCTGAAAATTTTTTGTATGATTAGGCCTTGCCGCGCTTCCCGCGTTATGGGATAGCATATGCGCGCGTTTCGCGCAAGTATGTGAAAATAGGTGGTTCAAAAGCGTAGGCGTATGCCCTCATCCTGTTTTCGGGATGGGGGCTTTATTTTTTGCGGCGCGCGTACAATATAAATGGAGGGAATTTTATTTATGCTTTATGAGAAAGTTGACACTAATCTGAATTTCGTCGAGCGCGAGAAGGAAGTGCTGAAATTTTGGAATGACGAGGGCATCGCGCAGAAGGCGATAGACCAGCGAAAGGATAACGATACTTTCACTTTCTATGACGGCCCCCCGACCGCGAACGGCAAGCCGCACATAGGCCATGTCCTCACGCGCGTCATAAAGGATATGCTGCCGCGCTATCAGTCGATGAAGGGGAAAAATGTCCTCAGGAAAGCGGGCTGGGACACTCACGGCCTGCCGGTCGAGCTGGAGGTCGAGAAAGCCATCGGCATCAATGGCAAGGATCAGATAGAGGCGTACGGCATCGAGCCTTTCATAAAGAAATGCCGCGAGTCGGTCTGGCAGTATAAAGCGATGTGGGAGGAATTCTCCGATGTCGTGGGATTTTGGGCGGACATGGAGCACCCGTATATCACCTATGAGAATGACTACATCGAGTCCGAATGGTGGGCACTGAAGGAGATATGGGACAAGGGGCTGCTCTACAAGGGCTACCGCGTTGTGCCGTACTGCCCGCGCTGCGGCACGCCGCTCTCGTCGCACGAGGTAGCGCAGGGCTACAAGGACGTCAAGGAACGCTCCGCGATGGTGAAATTCAAGGCGAAGGGCGAGGACGCGTATTTCCTCGCATGGACGACGACGCCATGGACGCTGCCGTCGAACCTTGCGCTCTGCGTCAATCCCGAGGTTGACTATGTTAAGATAAAGGTAGACGGCACGTCGTATTATCTCGCCGAGGCACTTGTCGGGAGCGTGTTTGACGGAGTTGACGGCGAGCGCGAGGTAATCGCCAGGTTCAAGGGCAAGGAGCTGGAGCGCCGCGAGTACGAGCCGCTCTATCCTTTCGCCGAGGGCAAGCTGAACGGCAAGAAGGCTTTTTTCGTCACCTGCGAC
>JAFTAB010000047.1 GCA_017458745.1 Schwartzia sp. (in: firmicutes)
AACAGCGGCGAGCTTGGAGAGGGCGTGAGCATAAGCAGGATTGCCATTTCTATTGATTCAGATGGCAATATGAAGCTTTTTGCGGAGCTGGAGCGGGCATCCGCGGAGCGGCAGGAGCGCATGGAGGCAGCAAAGGATAAAAAAGCCGAGGAGGCAGCAAAAAAGGAAAAGGCCGACAAGGCAAAAGAAGAGGAAAAGGAGAAGCCGAAGTCGCTTTTGCAGCGCACAAGGATTGAAGCTTCCTCCGAGGAAGAGCTGCTGGAGAAGATTCGCGGCTTAAATTGGGATGAGATTCCTTGGGGCAAAGAGAAAAAGGACGATACGATTGACAAGGCTATCCGTTAAGATTTTTAGATTTTTATAGAGAGTGCAGCAGGAGATAATAAAAAGCTGTCAGCGTTTGATGCTGACAGCTTTTTTTGCTATAAACTGTATCAAATGATTTGCTCTCCGTGGTAAATCTCGCCGCCAATCTCGGGATAGACGCCATACGCGATGGACCACTCGCACTTGTACTTTATTGCCTGAGCATGGATGTTTTTGATTTTGTCTTGCGTGCGCACTACCTTCGCCGGCACACCCACGACAAGGGAGTTGGGGGGGATCACCGTGCCGCCCAGCACGAGCGCGCCCGCCGCGACGACGGAGCCTCTGCCGATGACCGCGCCGTCAAGTATCGTTGCATTCATTCCGACGAGGCAATGATCCTCAATGGTGCAGGCATGGACGACAGCGCCGTGGCCTATCGTCACATAGTCGCCTATGATGCACGGGTGATTGTCCGCGACGTGCAGGCAGGTGAGATCCTGCACGTTTGAGCACTCTCCGATGGAGATGTAGTTCACGTCGCCGCGTGCCACTACGCCCGGCCAAAGGCTGGCGTACTTGCCGACGCGCACATCGCCCGAAAGATATACCTGCGGGGCAACGAAGGCTTCCTCATCAATTTGAGGAGTTTTCCCTTTGAAAGGCGCGAAATTTTTAAAAGTGTACATTTTACAGTCCCTCTTTCTGATGGTGATGGGTTATGAGTCTCATTGTATCATAATCCGATAAAAGTATCAATTGTTTATGAGAACTCATGAATAAAATAAATTATAATTATAAAAAGCGGACAGATGCAAAAATATTATCCACATTGTTGTTCACATGTGTGCAAATGATGTGGATAATATTCATTTTCGGAGGCTTCAATGTTCCGCGAGCGGGAAGAGGAGATGAATCGTTGTGCCCTTGCCCGGTTCGCTTTCGAGATTGATTTTGATGCCTCGTGCATCGGCGATGAATTTCGCGATGGACAGCCCGAGCCCGGTGCCGCCGGCTTCGCTTGGGGTCTTGCCGTTGCTCTCGCGGGCAACGCTCTTTGTCCTTGACGAGTCAATGCGGTAGAAACGTTCAAATATTTTCTGCTGGTGTTCGGGAGCGATACCGACGCCGTCATCTGCAATCGTGACATGAAGCATGTCGCCCTCGTTTTTTGACGACAGCTCGATGTGACCGCCTTTGGGCGTGTACTTTATAGCGTTGTCTATGAATATCCGAAGCATTTGGCGTATGGACACGGCGTCGTCATATATGGAAGCCTCGTCATTCGATGAGAGCGTGACGGTGTGGTTTTCTGCTATGAGCGCGGCCTTTTTTGCCGTGTCCTCAATAAGCTCGTGCATGTCGATGTTCTGCTTTGCCTGCGTCTGCTGATGGAGATCCGCGCGAGCAAGGAAAAGGAGGTTCTCGATGAGGTCGCGCATGTTTATTGTCTCGGAGCGTATGGCGGATATGCACTCATCCAGCGTATCGGGATCCTCGCGTCCCCAGCGGGAGAGCATATCGGAGTAGCCGAGTATGACAGTGACGGGTGTGCGGAGCTCATGAGAGGCATCGGAGACGAATTGCCTTTGACGAGCAAAGCCCAGCTCAATCCTTTCAAGCATATGATTGAATGTCACGACCAGATCAAGGAGCTCATCTTTTGCATGGGGGAGAGGGATGCGGCGCGAGAGGTCGCTGACCTCTATTTCCTGGGCGGTCTGCGTGATAGTGCGTATGGGCTTCAGCGCGCGCTTGCTGACGAGGTAGCAGGCAAAGAGCGCGAGCAGGATGCCAAGCGAGTTCGTGATGAAAAGGCCGTTGCTCAGCTTCGCGAGGAACCTGCGCTCGGCGGTAATCATGCGAATGAAATGCAGGCGATATGATGAGCCGCGCCACTCCACCTCAACGCTTGCATAGTACATGTGGAAATTGTCGAACATTGCTACCTGCATATTGCGGTTCGACCAAAAAGGGGGATTGTCTATGATGCCTGATTTTACTTCATCGACTGACGGGTATTGCGAGGCGTTGTCATAGACGATGCGGCCGCTCTCGTCCTCGATGCGCAGCACTACGCCGGGGGAAATGGCGCCGTGCTTGCGGATGATGTGAGTGAAGCGGGGCGGCGGCACCCAGTCGGGGTTTCGCTCGATGATGTCCCTTTCCTGCTGCTGTGAGAGCAGGGGAGGGAACTCATCGTCGCTCATTTTGCTCGCGTCGTCTATTGCGTCAAGCGATGAGTCTATGCTGTGGCTGATCTCCACCTCGGCCTGATGATAAATTGAGACATAGAGACCGACTACCGTCAGGAAGCTGGTGAGCAGCAATACTGAAATCAGGATTGCCGCGTTTATGAGCATCAGCTTTGTCGAGATTCTGAGATGTTTAATCCTTGATGGCATAGCCTACACCTCTGAGAGTGTAGATGTATTTCTGGCCGAAGTGCTCATCTATTTTGGCGCGAAGGTAGCGTATATAGACATCGACGACATTGGTGTCCCCTACATAGTCGTAGCCCCAGACTTTTTGGAGAATCTGGTCGCGAGTGAGCACTGTGCGTTTGTTGCGGAGCAGATATTCAAGAAGCATGTACTCCTTTTTCGTGAGGTCGACGTGCTCGTCATTGACCTTTACCTCGTAGCGCGCAGGGTACATCACGAGGTCTTTTACTACGAGAATCTCGCCCTCGGGCGTGTCTGATTCCGGGCGATGGTTCCTGAGCACCGAGCGGATGCGGGCGAGCAGCTCCTGTATCGCGAATGGCTTAGTGAGGTAGTCGTTCGCGCCTATGTCGAGCCCGTTCACTTTGTCCTCGATGTCGTCCTTGGCCGTCAGCATGATTATAGGAACATCGGATAGCTTTCGGACACTTTTGCAAATTTCGAGGCCGTCCATGTCCGGCAGCATGAGGTCGAGCAGCACCAAGTCAAACTGTTCCTGAAGTATGCGCTCATAGGCTCTGCGCCCGTTTGCCTCGGTGCTGGTGATGAATCCCTCGTGCTCCAGCTCCATTTGAAGGAAACGCGCTATTCGACGTTCGTCCTCCACGATGAAAATTCTAACATTTTCTGTCATGATTATCCCTCCAATAAAATGATTTTAATAATTATCTAAAGCCAAAATTATAAATGAAAATTTGACCTGAGATGCGCAACATCTGTAAAGTTTTAGAAATCTTAACAGATATTAGTATAAAATTAGAAAAATTATTATATTCTCATCATGTTATACATATAATATGATAACATACAAAAAAAATAAAGCATTTTGACATTGATTTAACAAAAGTTTAATCAAATTGCAAAATGCCTTTGAATCATTGAATAAATAATTTTTTGAATTTATCCTATGCTAATGGGTAAATTCAGTGGGAATCCAAAACTCACACTGAATAAGTATCATTTTATTTTTTGTTTATTTTTGCCAGAGCCTTGTCGAGAAATTTAGACTTTTGAACCACGACGCGCTCATGGGTGCCGTGGCCGATTTCACCGGAGGCATCGACGGCCTTCACGTCGAATGTAATCATGCGGTTATCCACCGAGACGACAGTCGCCTGCGCTTTTACTTTCATTCCGAAAGGCGTTGCCGATGTATGCTCCACGTTCATCTTGGTCCCCACGCTGGTCCATCCCTCGGGGAGGAGTATCTCGGCGAGGTTTGAGGCGGCCTGCTCCATGAGCCCTGTCATCGCCGGGGTAGCGAATACCGGGAGAGTGCCGCTTTTCATCGCCTGAGCCGTATTAGAGACACCACATTCAGTTGTCTCAATCCGTTCTAATCCGACCTTTATCTTTGATGTGATTTCTGCCATTGTCTTTTCGTCTGCCATTATATTGCACCTCACATAATTATGATTTGAATCATCGTATTATTATACGCTTTTGACAGTGATTCAGCAACGATTTGATTGGCCGCTGAGGTAAATTTTTTTGAAGAGCTGGATAAAATGGAGAGCGGTCGCGGAGAGCGTGTGATTTTTCAGCCACGATATGACGGTATGGGTGAGAATCTCGGGCTCCAGCTTTTTGGTTATGAGCACGCCGTCGTTCGTGATGAGGCCGCGGGAGGAGGCGGGGAGGAGAGCAGCGCCCAGCCCGGCTCTGACAGCGAGGACGTTCTGCACTATGCTGTCGCTCTCGCATACCACGCGCGGAGCGAAGCCGGCCTTCTTGCATTGCGAGATGAAGGCGGCTTTCCAGCGAAATGGCAGAATGATTGGCTTGTCCCTGAGGTCTTTCACGGTCACTTGCTCGGGATTATCGCCGGCTATGTCGTCTTTATTCATGACCATTATCAGCGGCTCGTTGGTGAGAGCCAGCGACCCGTATAGCGATTTTTCAGTCTGCGTGCGCGTGATTGCAATTTCTATCATGCGCGAGTCAAGCATCTCGATGACGCGCGTGCCCTCTGCCGCCCATATTTCAAATTTGACATTTGGGAAAAGAGTATGGAACTCTTTCATCAGGGTCGGAAGAAAAAGAGCGCCGGATGAAGTGACGGTGCCAATGCGCATGGAGCCGGCGATGCCCGTGCCAATCTCGGTGATTTCTCGCACGGTGCCGTCGACCATGCTGAGTATGTGCTCGACGCGGGAGTAAAGCAGATTGCCCGCATCGGTCAGCCGTATTCTCCGGCTGCCTCGCTCAAAAAGCTGAACACCGAGAGAATTTTCAAGCCGTTTCATCTGACGCGAGAGCGCCGGCTGCGCGATGTCAAGACGAATGGCGGCATGACTGATATTGCCCTCCTCCACGACGGCATAAAAGGCCTGCATGTCTTTGATTTCCATTTGTTTTTCTCCTGTACCGTTTTGTCATATGATGTGCCAAGCCCCGTAAACTCGGATATGCTTATTTGGTATAGTAAGTATACACAATATCATTATAAATCAATTTTAATTTTTTGCAATGGGGATTATAACGGAAATGGGCAATAATTGATATAAAAAGAGACTTACTCGGGGGAGTTTCAGACTCCCGACGAATAAGTCTCTTTTTATCATATATATTTTTTTAACAACTCAAGGAGATTTTCTCCTTGATATTTGACTCCTTTGATATGGGCGGATTCGGCGCTTTTGATGTCGCGATCCCCGTCGCCTATCAGGAGGGATGAGGCGCGGTCGATGTCGTGCTCCTTTACCGCACGCTCGATCAGGCCCGGCCGGGGCTTTCGGCAGTCGCATGAAATGGCGTATTGCTTGATTTTTCCGTCGGGGAGATGCGGGCAGTAGTAGAAAGCGTCGATATGAGCGCCATGCTTTTTTAGTTCGTCGTTCATGAAGTCGTGGAGCTCTGTCACGTCGCTCTCCGGAAAAAAGCCGCGGGCCACACCGCTCTGATTTGTGACGACAATCACGAGGAACCCCGCCTCGTTTGCATAACGTATCGCCTCGATGGCTCCCGGCATCCACTCAAAATCTTCTTTTCGGTGAAGATAATCGACATCAACATTGAGTGTGCCGTCACGGTCGAAAAATATCGCCTTATTTGCCATATTTGAAGTATCCTCCGCCGTTCAAGAAGTCGCAATATTCTTTTACCGCGTCCTGCATGTCATAGAATCCCTCGTCGTAGCCGGCGGACAGCAGCTTGCTGTCGTCTGATTCGGTGAAGGACTGGTACTTGCCTTTGAGCACATCGGGGAATGGGCGGTACTCGATTTTTCCCTTTCCCATCGCGTCGATGACTGCCTGCGCGGCCTCGTTGTATGTGTGGGACTTGCCTGTACCGCAGTTGTAAATCCCGCTCTTGCCCTTGTTTTTCCAGAACCATAGATTTACTCTGACCACGTCGCGCACATATATGAAGTCGCGGCGCTGCTCTCCTTTGCCGTACCCGTCGTAACCGTCGAAAAGCTTTGCCACGCCGGTTTCTTTTATTTGGTTGTATAGCTGATAGAAAATGCTGGCCATTTTGCCCTTGTGGTGCTCCTGCGGGCCGTAGACGTTGAAATAGCGAAGGCCGACAATCTGGCTTTTGGCGTCTCCTATGAGCTGCCTCACATATCGGTCGAATAATAGCTTGGAGTAGGCATAAGGATTGAGCGCGTCCTCGCACTCGTCCCCCTCGCGGAATCCATGCTCGCCAAGCCCGTAAGTGGATGCCGACGATGCGTATAAAAACGGTATGCGATGCTTCAGGGCATAGTGCAGCATTGCCTTTGAGTATTCATAGTTTACCGACATCATGTAGTTCACGTCGTACTCCATGGTGTCGGAGCACGCGCCCTCATGGAAAATGGCGTCAACGTCCCCGCCGTCGAAATCGTCGCTCTCTATGCTTTGGAGAAAGCTGTCCTTGTGCCTGTAATCGAGAAATTTGATGCCGCGAAGGTTTTTGTAGTTTTCGCCGTCTTTCAGGTCATCGACGATGAGTATGTCGTCGCGTCCGTTTCGGTTGAGTTCCTTTACGATGTTGCTGCCGATGAAGCCCGCTCCGCCTGTTACAATAATCATGATGGCTGACCCTCCGTTGTAATTATTATGGTTGTCTGAATATTGATTTTGGCTCTGTTTGAGAAAAGTATTGGTTTCAATATTAACCGCCCCTGCATTGCATATCGGGACTGCTCACAAACAGAGCCAATTTTATCCGATGCTAACGGGCGCTAATACTCCCGCTTCTTAAGCGGGAGATAAGCGCCCATAAGGCAATGGGTAAATTCGACTAGATTCAGTGGGAGTCAAAAACTCCCACTGAATAAGTCTCATTTTATCCGTGAGGAG
>JAFTAB010000008.1 GCA_017458745.1 Schwartzia sp. (in: firmicutes)
ACCGCAGTGGCATTCGCCGGGGTCATCGCGGGCTGCGGCGGGGGAGAGAAAAAAGCCGGCGACGCCAACAAGAAGCAGTACCAAGTCGGCATAGTGCAGCTCGTCGAGCACAACGCGCTCGATGCCGCGAACAAGGGATTCGTCGAGGGCCTGAAGAAACGCGGCTACGAGGAGGGCAAGAATATCAACTTCGACCGTCAGAATGCTCAGGCAGACCAGTCGAATCTTCAGAACATCGGTCAGCGCTTTGTGAACAATAAAGTCGACCTCATCTATGCCATAGCGACCCCGTCGGCGCAGACTGTCGCCAACCTCACGAAGGACATCCCGATCGTCGGCTCCGCCATCACTGACTACGTCGGCGCGAAGCTCGCCGCCGCAAACGATGCGCCAAAGGGCAACGTCACGGGCACCAGCGACATGAGCCCAATCAAGGAGCAAATCGACCTCATGCTCAAGGTATTCCCGAACACGAAGACAATCGGCACCGTCTACTGCTCAAGCGAGGTCAATTCCGAAATTCAGGCGAAGATAATGAAAGAATACGCCGAGGCTAAGGGCCTCAAAGTAGAGACAGCCACCATATCCACGGTCAACGACATCCAGCAGGCGGCTCAGAGCCTCGCCGGCAAGGTTGACGTTTTCTATGAGCCGACTGACAACGTCATCGCCTCGGCAATGCCTACCCTCGTCGCTGTGACCGACTCCGCAAAGAAGCCAATCATCTGCGGCGAGCCTAACATGGTCAAGAACGGCGGCCTCATCACCTACGGCATCGACTACTACAAGCTCGGAATGCAGTCGGGCGAGATGGCGGCCGACATACTCGACGGCAAGTCCAAGCCCGCGACCATGCCAATACAGATGGCAAAAGACCTTCGCGTGTTCATCAACAAGAAGAGCGTCGCGACGCTCGGCGTCAAGATACCCGACGACATAATGAAGAGCGCGGAGACAGTCGAGTAATCTGCTGCCGAAAAAAATCATCCTCGTCATTTCACGACGGGGATGATTTTTTATTGTCGCTTGCTTATCATCAACATTGATAAGGTCATGTCCTTGTGATATAATTCCTTTTATGCTTATTTAATAATAATACGGGAGAGGTTGTTTTCCATTGCTCGATTTAGTTATTCCGACATTATCGCAGGGCCTTTTGTGGTCCATTCTCGCCATTGGAGTCTATATAACATTCCGCGTGCTCGACATCGCTGACCTCACAGTCGAGGGGAGCTTTCCTCTCGGCGCTGCGACCGCGGCAAAATTGCTGACGATCGGGGTTGACCCCATCACCTCCGTCCTTGTCGCCTGCCTTGCGGGCATGGCAGCCGGAGTGATCACGGGTCTCCTGACAACGAAGCTGAAAATCCCCGCGCTCCTCTCCGGCATACTCACGATGATCGCGCTGTACTCCGTGAATCTTCGCATCATGGGCAAGGCGAATCTCTCTCTCCTTCGCATGGAAACAATTTTCACCATGACGAGCTTCATCTCTGACAATATGCAGATTGTCGTGCTCGCCGTGGGTCTGATTTCCGTGCTTTTGATAGGGGCACTATGCTACTGGTTCTTCGGCACAGAGATTGGCTCTGCCGTCCGTGCGACCGGCGACAACCCGCGCATGATTCGCGCCAACGGCATCAACACCGACAACACGATAATACTTGGCCTGCTAATATCAAACGGCCTCGTCGCAATCTCCGGTGCTCTCATAGGACAGGGCAACGGCTTCGCAGATGTCGGCATGGGCGTCGGCACGATCGTCATCGGCCTCGCCTCCGTCATCATCGGTGAGGTGCTGTTCGGCACGCGCACATTCTGGCGCTGCCTCCTGTCGGTGGTGCTCGGCTCCATCGTCTACCGTATCGTCATAGCCATCGTACTGGAGATGGGAATGCCGCCGAATGACCTGAAACTTTTCACGGCGATTCTCGTCGCGCTCGCTCTCGCGCTGCCGCTTATCCAGGGCAAAGTCAAGGCAAAGAGAAAGGCGGCGGAATAAATGCTGGACATCAGAAATATCTCAAAAACATTTAATCCCGGCACGATAACTGAAAAGGTCGCCCTCATAGACGTGTCCCTGCATCTGGACGACGGGGATTTCGTAACGGTGATCGGAGGAAACGGCGCGGGAAAGTCTACGCTTATGAACTCAATCGCGGGCACTTTCCTCGTCGACAAGGGCTCGATATGGATAGACGACGAGGACATCACCCGCTGGCCCGAATATCGACGCGCGCGATATATAGGGCGCGTCTTTCAGGACCCGATGATGGGCACTGCCGCGAACATGATGATAGAGGAAAATCTCGCCATCGCGGCAAGGCGAGGCCGCAGGCCGACCCTCCGCTGGAGCAGCAACGACGAGGACAACGGACGTTTTCAGACGCTGCTCGCCTCGCTCGGTCTCGGGCTGGAGGACAGGCTGGAGTCCAAGGTTGGCCTCCTCTCCGGCGGGCAGCGTCAGGCTCTCACGCTTCTCATGGCGACGCTGGCGAACCCAAAGCTGCTGCTGCTCGATGAGCACACCGCGGCGCTCGACCCAAAGACGGCGGAGCAGGTGCTGAAAATCACGACGAGCATAGTGGCGGAGCGTCGACTCACGACGCTGATGATAACTCACAATATGCGCGACGCTCTGCGCTGCGGCAACCGCCTCATAATGATGTTCGAGGGACGCATATTAATCGACGTGCGCGGCGAGGAAAAGAAAAAGCTCACCGTCGCCGACCTTCTTCAGATGTTCGAGAAGGCAGCGGGCAGCGAGCTAGGGGACGACAGCCTGCTACTGAGCTGCAATTAAGCAGATGTCACGAAATAAGTTTTGCATCTCTGTGCCGTCATATAGTCATATAAAAAAGAGACTTATACCCCCACCAGCATAAGTCTCTTTTTTATATATTCTGACGATTTCTGTTGCAAACGGACAATCCTACTGCTATAATTTGACTTGGAAAGGAAGTGCTTTCAGCATGATTAAGAAAAATTCCAAATTAGTCAAAGGCATCATGGGCGCTCTGCTGGGCGCAGCGATTGTGGGGGGCTCCGCCCTTGGCACGGTAGCGCAAGCCGCGGATGGCAGTCAGGCCACATTCTCCCGCGAGGGTGAACGGTACGATGTGCGCCGCGGGATGTAC
>JAFTAB010000048.1 GCA_017458745.1 Schwartzia sp. (in: firmicutes)
AGAAGGACGGCTTTCTTCCCCTCGAACCTGTCAATCACGGCTTGTGTCATATAAGCTCCTTTCACCATTGTGCCGGCACGACGATAACTTATCAACGGCACTGCCCATACCTCCATCTGCGGCGCCGTTTTTTTATTCAAAAAATCATTGTGCCGGTTACCATAATCACATTTTTGCAATCAATTATTCTTGTCGCTGTTTTTATCGCCGCGCTCCGCCTTTATGGTATACGTCTTCCCATCAGTCTCGATGGTAATCGTGCCATTCACATCGGTGCGATAGTAGTCGATGCCGTCCTGTTTATATCGCGTCCTGACCGAAGGATGAGGCAGATGATAATCATTTCCCTCCCCGGCGGAGATGACAGCCCACTCGGGATTAACAGCTTTCAAAAATTTTTGACTGGATGACGTCTTGCTCCCATGATGCGGCGCCTTTAAAATTTGGCTCCTGATTTCATCGTCTTTATGTCTCTCACGAATACCGTTCTCCGTCGCGATAACCGCATCACCGGTGAACATCATGGCAAAATCGCCAAACGTCAGGCGACCGACAACAGAATTTTCATTCAGATTTTCCGCTTTCCTTGTTTGGTTCTCCTCCAGCTTTTTATTATCTTCCTCTACCATTTTTTTAGTCGGAGAAAGCACGGTGAATTTCACGCCGTCTCCAAGGTCGAGCACATCGCCGTCATAAATCGACTGGTAAGGAATATTTTCTTTCAGTATCGTCTTCTGATATTCACGATAAAATTTCGGCGTGGCGAGCTGCCCATTGTCATAGACAGCCTTCACTTCAAAATTTTTGAAAAGCGTTGCCGCCCCGCCCAAATGATCCGCATGGGGATGAGTGATTATCAGCTTGTCAACCGTCTTGACATTCTCTTTCAAAAGCGCGGCCTTGAATTTCTCTGTTTCATCTTTGTCACTTGTATCAATCAGCACTGTCTGCGACGGCGTCTTTATGAGTATGGCGTCCCCCTGCCCGACATCGAGCATCGTCACAGTCACCTTGTTGCCGCCCGCCGCGCTGCCGCTCCCCGGAGATGATCCCTCCTGCCCTTTGCCGGCGCATCCGCCGACCAGCGAGGCAATAGCCATCATCACGGCTATCAATGTCAAAGCAAATATTTTTTTCCTCATCGCTCAATAAGCCCCCTTTCTCTTCATCATATACTGCTATATACCGCTTCGTGAATAAATCAGGAACATCCTCACACAAAAATTTATAGCCCATATTATAATTGCCGATAAATAAAAGGCATCAATTATTAAAAAATTGTCTGCATCGAAATGCACAAAAAAAATGATTGACAGAACCATTATGATCCAGTCAATTATCTTGACTTTTTTTATGAGGGCAACAAACGAAAGCCTTTTTTTCAAATATCATCACCTGCCCAACGCTATATATTGTCCTAACGTGATGAATTTTCTCTGTATAAAAAAAAGAGCGAGTGGCTCTCACTCGCTCATATAGCTGCTAAACTGTTATTTGCATTGCCTCTTTCTCGTCGGCAATTTTTTTCTGCGCTTTTATAATCTCTCGGGCATCATCTATTTGCATCTTAACTTGGCTGTACGATGTCCCTCCAAGCGAGTTTCGATTTTTGACGCACGTCTCCGGTCTCACGGCATCATAAACATCATCCTCAAACATGGGTGACATCTTCTTGTATTCATCCATCGTCAAATCAGAAAGCCATTTTTTATGCTCAATGCAATAGCGAACAGCCTCACCCGACACGGCATGAGCCTTCCTGAACGGCATACCCTTTTTCGCAAGATAATCCGCCAGATCAGTCGCATTTGAAAAATCCTCATCGACCGCTTTCTTCATCATCTCACGATTTACTTTCATGCCCCGGATTATTCTTTCATACACGGCGAGGCTGAACTTTATCGTGTCAATGGCGTCAAATATGCCTTCCTTGTCTTCCTGCAAATCTTTATTATATGCCAGCGGCAGCCCTTTAACAGTCGTGAGCATTGCCATGAGATGACCAATCACGCGGCCGCTCTTTCCACGCACCAGCTCGGAAACGTCGGGGTTTTTCTTTTGAGGCATCATGGACGAGCCTGTGCAATGGGCATCGTCGAGCTCGACAAAGGAGAACTCGCGCGAGCACCAAAGAATGGTTTCCTCCGACAGGCGCGAGAGATGCACCATGAGCATGGACGCAGCGGAAAGGAACTCCATGATATAATCGCGGTCGCTCACCGCATCAAGGCTGTTCTTATAAATGCGCTCAAAATGAAGCTGCTTTGCAACATATTCCCTGTCAATGGGGAAAGTTGTCCCCGCAAGCGCCCCCGCGCCAAGAGGCATGATGTCGCACCGCGCATACACGCCGCAAAATCTTTCAAAGTCGCGAGCCAGCATCGCAAAATACGCCATCAGATGATGGGCGAATAGGATTGGCTGAGCTCTTTGCAGATGAGTATATCCGGGCATGATGACATCCTCGTTTTTCTCCGCGACATTCACGAGGGCTTCCATCATTTCAGTAATCAGGCGCATGACAGAGACAGTTTCACGCCTCACATACATATGAGTGTCAAGCGCGACCTGATCGTTGCGGCTGCGAGCAGTATGCAGCCTTGCGCCGGCCTCCCCTATGGCATCCGTCAGACGCTTCTCCACATTCATATGAATGTCCTCAAACGCAACATCAAAATTGAATTTGTCCTCCTCGATTTGCGTGAGGATATTTTTTAGGCCTTTTTCAATTTTTTTAACGTCATCGTCGGATATGATGCCGCATTTTGCAAGCATTCTCGCGTGAGCAATGCTGCCCGCTATGTCCTCATGGTACATCCGCTTGTCAAATTCTATCGACGCCTGAAAGTCATTTATCATCTCATCGGTAGTCTTTGCAAAGCGTCCGCCCCACATTTTCTCGCTCATTTGAGCAGCCCCGTCTTCTGCATCATAAGAGCACGGACTTTGAGCGGCAATCCAAACAAATTGACAAAGCCTGTGCCATCAGCCTGATTATATACGTCGTCCTCTTCAAACGTCACAAATTCTTGGTTATACAGCGAATACTCGGACTTCGCTCCGGCCGAGATGATGTTGCCCTTGTATAGCTTCAATCTGACCGTGCCGGTGACTGTGCGCTGTGTGCTGTCAACAAAAGCGTCGAGTGCCTCGCGAAGCTGCGAGAACCACATGCCGTCATACACGAGCTCCGCATACCGCTGCGCGACCAGCTCCTTGTAATGGAGCGTGGCACGGTCAAGCGTCAGATACTCAAGCTCGCGATGAGCATAAAAGAGTATAGCTCCACCAGGATTTTCATAGACGCCGCGCGATTTCATCCCGACGAGGCGGTTCTCGCAAATATCAGTTATGCCGATGCCATGCTTTGAGCCTATGTCATTGAGCGTCGTCAGAAGCTCAGTCGCGTTCATCTTTTTGCCGTTCACGGAAACAGGAATGCCTTTCTCAAAATCAATGGAGATTGTCTCGTCCTGATCCGGCGCATTTTTCGGCGAGCGCGTGACGAGGAACATGTC
>JAFTAB010000049.1 GCA_017458745.1 Schwartzia sp. (in: firmicutes)
ACTTATTCAGTGGGAGTTTTATACTCCCTACGATGGACGCTTTCGCGTCCCCATGCATACAGGAGCCTCTAATTCGCTTTGCTCATAAGAGGCTCCAATAACTGAATCTAGTCGAATTTACCCATTGCCTTATGGGCGCTTGACTCCCGCTTAAGAAGCGGGAGTTTTAGCGCCCGTTAGCATCGGATAAAAACCCATTGTTATTTATATATATGAAGGAAGTATAGCATAATAGATACCGCAAGGCAATATTTCGGTTGACACTTTTGCACATGGTTGGCTATAATATGATGAATATTGTTTAGAATTATTGAAGGCTGGGGGGACTCATATATGGCAGCGCCGAGCAAAGAGGAATTTATTGCACGTTTCGTGGAAATGCTTGAGACCGACAGGAAGGACATAACGCTTGAAACCGATTTGAGCGACATCGAGGAGTGGGACTCTGTCTCGGGCGTCAATTTCATCGGGGTGGCCGACACGGAGTACGGCATGGAGCTGAACCCGATGGATGTGCGGATGGCTCTCAGCGTGCAGGATCTCTATGACCTTATCGTGGGCGAGGACTGACTGGAGAAAAAATGCTTTTTAATTCGTACGCTTTTATCTTCGCTTTTTTCCCCGTGGCCGTCATCGGCTACTTTTTGCTGGGGAAATATCAAGGCGGGCGATTATCCAATGCTTGGTTGGTGATGGCCAGCCTGTTTTTTTATGGCTATTGGAATGTTAGGTACCTGCCTCTGCTGGTGGGGAGCATCGCGGTGAATTATCTCATCGCAGGCGAGATAGTGAAGGCGCAGAGCATCAGCGGGGAAAAGAGAGGCGGCAGAGCTTTTTTTGCTTTCGGCCTGATTTTCAATCTTGGCCTTCTGTGCTTTTATAAATACACAGACTTCATAATAAAAAACATAGACAGATTATTCCAGCTTGATATTCCGCTGACGGGCATCACGCTGCCGTTCGGCATATCATTTTTCTCGATAACGCAGATCGTTTTCCTCGTCGGGGCATATTTCTACGGGGAAGGCAAAAAAGAGCGCAGCTTTATAAATTACGCGCTGTTCGTCTCGTTCTTCCCGCATCTGATTGCAGGCCCCATACTTTATCACAAGCAGATGATGAAGCAATTCAGAAACGAGAAGCTGCGCCATCCGAATGTCGAAAACATTGCGCGCGGCATCGCGCTTTTTGTCATAGGGCTTTTCAAAAAAGTCGTGATAGCCGATAAATTCATCGCGCCAGTCGCGGCGGGATTTGACAACGCCGCCGGCCTCGCCATGCTCGACGGCTGGACGGTGGCGATATGCTATGCACTGGAGCTTTACTATGATTTCTCCGGCTACAGCGACATGGCAGTCGGTATGTCAAAAATAATGAATATAGACATACCGATAAATTTCAGTGCGCCGTTCCGCGCCGACAGCCTCATCGAGTTTTGGAACCGCTGGCACATCTCTCTCACCACGACGATCACCGCGTACATATACACGCCGCTCGTCAGAATGAAAAAGGAAGCCTCTTTTGCGTGGACAATGTTCGCCACAGTCATAACCATGTTCATCATCGGCGTGTGGCATGGCGCGGGGTGGACATACGCGTTGAACGGAGTGCTTCAGGGCGTGGGCCTCTGCGTCAATCATATATGGCGGCGGATGGGATTGAAGATGCCCGGGGCATTGGCGCATATAATGACCGTCATCTTTGCCGTGGTGTCCGTGGTGCTGTTCAGAGCGGCGAGCGTCCACCAAGCCATGGATTTATACCGCGCGATGCTTGGGAGGCATGGCGGCATTCATCTCCCGGTGGAATGGATGCCCGATCATCTCACGGTGTTTCTGACTCACTCGCCTTTCCAGTATATGCCCTCGCCATGGGTGGTCATCGTGGCTGTCCTGCTGATAGCGTTTTGCCCCGATTCCAACACGCTCGTCAAAAAATATTTCAGGGCCGACATTAAATGGGCGGTTGCCCTTGCCGCCATGTTTGTTTTCTCGGTGCTTCATTTCTCGCAAGTGACGGTGTTCCTGTATTCCCAGTTTTAGTATCGGAAGCCTCTCGTGATTGAGGGGCTTTTATTTTTTCCGATGCTTGTCATGAAATTACAAATATGGTACGATTAAAAAATATATTGGGAGGGAATGGAATGAGCAAAAAGGTTTTGGTTATTGGCGCGGGTCCCGCAGGTCTGACTGCCGCCTATGAACTTTTGAGCAAAGCCGGCTCATCGTTTGACGTGACAGTGATAGAGGAAAGCGATGCCGTGGGAGGAATATCCCGCACAGTTAATTGGCATGGCAACCGCATGGACATGGGGGGGCATAGATTTTTCTCTAAATCGTCGGAGGTCAATGAATGGTGGGATAAAATGCTCCCCCGGCAAGGCGCCCCCGCGTACGACTACAAGATGCTCGGCCGCGAAAGTGCGCTCCTGCCGGACGGGCCGGATCCCGAGAAAAGCGATCGCGTGATGCTCAGACGTCATCGCGTCTCACGCATATTATTCAACGGGAATTTTTTTGACTACCCGATAACGCTGAAGCCCGCCACGCTGAAAAGCATGGGGCTCTGCGATACGATTTTGTCGGGGTTCAGTTATTTGAATGCTTGCATGTTCCCCAAAGAAGAAAAAAGCCTTGAGGATTTTTACATAAATCGCTTTGGACGAAAACTTTACCGTATGTTTTTTGAGCGTTACACGGAAAATCTGTGGGGCAGGCATCCGAGCGCGATAGACCCATCATGGGGAGCGCAGAGGGTCAAAGGCGTTTCAATCAAGGCAGTGCTTGCAAACGCAATCGGCAAAATAATTTCCAGTGGCGATCGTAAGGTCGAAACCTCGCTGATAGAGGAATTTGGCTATCCAAAGCTCGGCCCCGGGGAGCTTTGGGAAATCACTGCCGATGAAATACAAAAGCTCGGCGGGCGCATTATAAAAAATGCAAAAGCCGTCAAGTTTTGCTTTTCCGACGGGCAAAAAATTTCATCGGCGATATGCAGGGTGGACGGTAAAGACGTGACATTTGATTGCGACATAGTCATCAGCTCAATGCCGCTGAAAGACTTGGTCGCGGGCTTCGACGACGCGCCAAGCCGTCAGAGGGAAATAGCGGCGGGGCTTCCCTATCGCGACTTCATGACGGTCGGCGTGCTCGTCCGACGGCTGCTGCTCAAAAACGAGACCAATATAAAAACGCTTGGCAACATTGTCCCCGATAATTGGATTTATGTGCATGACAAAAGCGTGCAGATGGGCAGGCTCCAGATTTTCAATAATTGGTCGCCGTACATGGTCAGTGATCCCGAGCATACTGTGTGGGTAGGGCTGGAATACTTCTGCAACGAGGGTGACGAGATGTGGAGCAGCGATGAGTCTGCCTTCGCGCGGAAAGCCATAAATGAAATGACCACGCTTGGAATGATAGCGGGCCCCGACGACGTGCTTGACTCGCACGTTGAGCGAGTGAAAAAAGCGTACCCCGCATATTTTGACACCTACTCGGATATAGATGAGCTGCGGGATTATCTTGACACCATCGAGAATCTTTATTGCGTCGGTCGCAACGGCCAGCACAGGTACAACAACATCGACCATTCCATGTGTACCGCGTTTGAATCCGTGAAAAACATACTTGGCGGCATACGGGGCAAAGAAAATATTTGGTCTGTCAACACCGAGGAATCATACCACGAGGAAAAGTAAAAGCCTCTCTCTTTGAGGACATGAATATTACATAAAAAAAGAGCCGTGAAAAATCATGGCTCTTTTTTTATGTACTCTGCTAAAAAATAGCAGCTTAATAGAATACAATCTATAAGCTGCTAGAGTAATCATTTTATGTTTTCTTCTATACATTGTTTAATTTCTTCATCGGTTACAACTCTATTATCGTCTTTCTTTGAGTAGATAGTAA
>JAFTAB010000050.1 GCA_017458745.1 Schwartzia sp. (in: firmicutes)
CCACCCAGCCAAGCGAAGATTGTCACGCGGTGAAAGCTCTATCTCGCTCGGCCGCCCTTTTCCGCATATATCATCTATATGAATGAAATCATCGGGCGACGGCGGCACATCCATAATATCCATCGGGGCAAAATATCCGAGATGCGAGACCTCCCTTGCCATCTCTGGATGAGACGCTTTCCATTCGTCCTTCGCCACATTTTTCGCGCGAATATAATCATCGACATCAGTCGCGCTTATAATCTTGCCGAATCCGAGCCAACTCGGCGGAGCCGAGTTTCCCGCCAGCACGTCGAGCACCTTGTCGCCGAGAGCAGACTTCATATGATGCGCTTCCCAAAACAGCTCATGTGACGAGGGCGACTCGTCTTTATTCCACTCGCCTATGCCGCCAAAATCATATACCGGCTCTATCGCCGTTATCTCGCTCAAAAATCGCCTCATCGCCTTCTCGCCGTAAAAATCAGCAAAGGCCGCCTCCCCGGCAGCGGTAATGGGCGGGATATACAGCTTCATCTCGACGCCATGCTCATCGCAAAGCTCCTTGATTCGGCGATACTCCTTCAGATTATCAAAATCGAGCTTCTTGTCACGAGCCATGCCGCTGCGCAAATTCAGCTGCAGAAAACTGTAAAACCATACGTTGCCGTAATTGCGCTGCTGCTGCCCCTCCGATAATTGACCGTCGTCATTGTGCGAGGCGAAAGCGATACGCTCGCGCCTGTTCACCTTCATGCTCTCATAGCTTGCCCTGACCGTGTCAAGCGAAAATGCCGCCTGCGCGAAAAGCTCAGGCGACAGATAGCCTCTGCCTATCTGCGACTCATTAAATCCTGCCTCTATCCCCTCCACGGGATAAAGCATACTTATATCCACGGCGATGAGCACTTCCCTGACGCCATCACAGGCAGCCAATATATGCTCCAGATATCGCCTCATCTCATACGGGTGACATGAATCCACGGCAAAATTATATGCGCGTCTGCCTGTCAGCTCCTCATAATGTTTCGGATTTAATCCAAGATTTATAAGCGAGTTTCCGAGGAAAATCGTCTCCGGCCTATATCTTGCAACCGCGAGAGGCTTCGCAAGCCGCTCCATCGCCTCCCCCTGAACGGCATAGCGGTTCAGTCCGACGACGCTGCACACGTCCCATACGCCAAACGGGTTCCCGATTATATTAAAGCCGATTATTGAACAGGAGAAAACAGCCGCCACAACAAAAAAAGAAAAAACAAATTTTTTATTTGTCATAACCTTCCCCATTCTCCCTGCGGTTATACGTCCTCACAGCACGTCCGCGAAGTGCGGGCGCATTTTCTTGAATATCACGATGCCCATTATAGCCAGCGCCATCGTCACGAGCCAAAAACTCAAATTGGTATAGCCCTGCTCCCAAAACCAGCGATGATATATGAAGCTCTCGCGATAGCCCTGGGTGATGTAGTACATCGGGTTCAGCTTGAAAATCCAATGCCATCTCTCGGGTATCATGTCGAGACTCCAAAATATTGGCGTCGCCCAAAAGCCGAACTGCATGAGCATCGCCACAAGCTGGCCTATGTCCTTCAAAAATATCACAAGCGTCGACGTAATCAGCGACAGCCCAAAAATCAGGCAAATTAGCGCGAAAAGATAATAAAAAACCTGCAAATTGTAGATATTTGGCATATAGCCATACGCCGCGAACATAAAGAACAGCACCAATATAAAGAAGCTGTTTATAAGCAGCGCGGACATTATCTGAATAATCGGCAAAAGGCTCACCCGAAAGACGACCTTCTTCACGAGGAAGCTGTTCGCCATTATCGAGTTCGTCGCGCTCATCCAAGCGTCATTGAAAAAGAACCACGGGAACATCCCGCAGCAGAGCCAAAGCACAAACGGCACTCCCTTGACGGGCATCGACTTGAACCCCACCTGAAACACAAACCAAAATATGAAAACCGTGATTGTCGGCTGAATGAACGCCCAAAGTATCCCAAGCGCGGAACCCAAATACCTCTGCTTCAAATCCTTTTTGGTGAGCTCCCAAATAATTTGACGGCTTCGCGCGAGATCCAGCAAAAAATCAAACACCATTTTAATATAGTGCATAAAAAAACTTCTCCTAAAGCCCCTTATCTTTTCCCCACAAATTTCCTTTCCAAAAATTTGACAATTTTTTTTGGCCAATTCACCGGCTCCAGCATGACGACGGGAGTCTCATGCAGCCTCAGCCGCTGATGCGCGAGCCACACATTGAAAAGACGCTCCGAGAGGAAGCCGAAAAGGCGCGAGTTGTACCCGTCATAGCTCTCGATGTCGATTCTCGCCTCCAGCGTGAACAATATGTCGAACAGCCACGCGCAATACTCGTCAAATTTTTTGCGGCGCATGACGAACATATTGAGGATATGGAGGCGCGTCGAGTCCATCACATCGCCCCACTGCTCCATATAGTCGGGATATTTCTCGCGGATTATCTGCTCCACCGTGTCAAGGTCGCTTTCGTGATGCGCGTGGGCATACTGGCTTCGCACTGTCTCTATGTAGTAATTGCGCTTCTCGGGCACAATCACGTCACAGCTCTTCAATATATTCTCATAGTCGCCGCACGAAAAAATCCCCTTGCGTTTTTTTTCGATACCCGCGCCGATGCGCGCGCGCCCGAAATAACGCCTGTAGTGGCACAGGCCTATGCAGTCGTCGGGCAACTGCGCGAGATTTTTCCATGCCCAGTAAAGCGCGGTCAGCTCGCAATAATTCGGATTTCTCGACGATATGTTGTCCCCCTCGTCGTCACGCTGCCAGAGAGGATCTATCGAGGGCTTCCCCGCCGCGCCGACTTGAACGGGGACATAGACATCATCTGCGGGCATACGATATTTCTTATGCGCCGCGACAAGTATTTTTATTGTCATAATGTATCAGTATATCATACCACGCAAAGCAAGGCAAAGATAAAATGAGACTAGTCGAATTTACCCATTGCCTTATGGGCGCTTATCTCACGCTTAAAAAGCGGGAGTTAGCGCCCGTTAGCATCGGATAAAATGAGACTTATTCATTGGGCGTTTCACCCTCACAACAAAAAACGCTGATTGATGTCCTTCATTTCCTCACATCCAATCAGCGTTTCATTTTTTATTTCGCGGGCAGCACCTCATAAAGCGACTTCTTCGCGAGCTTTATTGCCTCGTCCAGTTCGAGCTGCGTTATATTGAGAGGCGGGTTGAAATAAAGCACGTCGCCTATCGGCCTCAGGAGCAGCCCGTTCTCCAGTGCCTTTTTGTAAACGGCGTAGCCCGTGCGATTTTTTTCGGGGAGCGGCTCCCTCGTCTTTTTGTCGGCCACCAGCTCAAAGGCGTGTATCAAGCCGATATGGCGAATCTCGCCGACGTTGGGGTGAGGCAGCAGCTCATCGCTCATGCGCTTCGTGAGCCACTTCGCGTTCACAGTCGCGTTCTCAAAAATCGGCTGCGTGCGGAATATATGCTGCACGGCCAAGGCCGCCGCCGCCGCGAGCGGGTTCCCTGCGAACGTGTGGCTGTGCACGAAAGCTCTCCCCGTGTCCCAGTCCGCATAGAAAGCGTCATATATCTCCTGCGAGACGCAGGTGATTGACATCGGCAGGTAGCCGCCCGTGAGCCCTTTAGATATCGTCATCACGTCGGGCGATATTCCCGCGTGGTCGCACGCGAACATCCTGCCCGTGCGCCCGAAGCCCGTGGCAATCTCGTCGGCAATCAAAAGCACGCCCGTCTCGTCGCACAGCTTGCGCAGCTTTTTGAGGTAGAGCGGCGGGTAGACTCTCATCCCCGCGCTCCCCTGCAGCAGCGGCTCCACTATGATCGCCGCAGTCTCCCTCGCGTGGCTCTCAAAAGCCTTCTCCGCGTGGGCGAAGCACTCGCACTCGCAATGCTCCCTGTCCTTTCCGTACGGGCAGCGGAAGCAGTCGGGCGCCTCGACATGGATATTTTCCATCATCATGGGCTTGTACATCTTGGCATACAAGTCCATGCTGCCGACCGAGAGCGCGCCTATCGTCTCGCCGTGATAGCCCTCGGAGAGGCACATGAATTTCTGCCGCTCGGGGTGCCCCGTCTGCGCGTGATACTGAAAGCACATCTTCAGTGCCGCCTCGACAGCAGACGAGCCGTTGTCATTGAAATGAAATTTTTTTATGCGGCTCGGCATGATTTTCAGCAGGGCCTCGGCCAGCTTTATCGCAGGCTCATTCGAGAAATTCGCAAAAATGACGTGCTCCAGCTTGTCGAGCTGCTCCTTTATGGCGTCGTTTATTATCGGATTGCAATGCCCAAAAAGATTGCACCACCACGAGCTGATGATGTCGAGATATTTTTTGCCCTCCACGTCATAGAGCCATACGCCCTTGGCGTGATCCACGACGATGGGCGGCAGAGTCTCGTAGTCCTTCATCTGCGCCGCAGGGTGCCAGATGAGAGTCACGTCGCGCTGTGCCAATTCATTCATAACGGAAACCTCCAAAACGCAAATTTAATAACAAAAATCCCCTCAAAGGGGAGAATTATTCGTATAAATTTTTCAGCTTTTCGACATCAATGTCGAGCTCGCTGTCGCCGCCTGCCACTGTAGCTATCACCGGCACGCCCGTTATCTCCTCAATCATGAGCCTGTTATCCTCCTCCATGATGTCGCCCTCATGGAAATTATTCAGAATGACTCCCTTGATTGGGATTTCCCTCGCGCGGAGATGCTCTATCGTGAGCACCGCTGAATTAATCGTGCCAAGGCCGGCATCCGCGACAATGAGGCAAGACAGACCGAGCCGCTTCACGAGGTCGTCTATGATGACGTGATGCTCGTTGTCCCAGCGCAGCGGGCAGATGATGCCGCCGCTGCCCTCCATCGTGAGATAGTCGTATTTCTCCACGGCGCGACGAAAATCCGCCTCGACGCGGTCGAAATCAATCTCATTCTTGTTCATCCTCGCCGCGAGGTGTGGCGAAACCGCCTCCAAATAAACATACGAGACGAGATTTTCCTGCGTCTCGCCGATATTCGCGACCCTGTTCACGTGCATCGCGTCCCCCGCGATCAGCTCGCCGTGCTCGCCCTTCTCCGCGCCGCTTATCGCCGCCTTGTAGTAGCCTGCATTCATTCCGGCATCGCGCAGCTTCTTCACAATCAGCCCGGTCACATACGTCTTGCCGATGTCAGTGCCCGTGCCCGTTACAAAAATCGCTTTTCCCATTCTCAACTCTTCCTTCGTCTTTTTTCTCTCCGCAGGCAGGGCGCAATCCCCCCTGCGACATTCTCCCACCGAGTTCGCCAATCGCCCGCCATCATCACAAATCATGTGAGACTGTACTCGGTGTCAGGGGCTCCATGCTCCACCCATATTCCCGCACGCGCGAGCTTCACAGCGGCCGACGCCGCCGCGACGCAGAGCAGGAAATCAGGCACGACCTGCAGCACCCCGCAATAGAAAATCACCGGCCACACGGCGATGGGCGCGTCGATGACGTAATTCGACACGAAATAGAAATAGCTGATGCCCAGCACATAGACTATCGCCATGCCGACTAGATTGACGAGCAGGAGATTTTTGAACGTGCGCGAATCGCAATCCAGCTTTCGCGACAGCTTGCCGCAGTACCACGCCTGAATGACGAACCCAACGAGATAACCGAAAGTCGGCTGGAGCACATACGACGGCCCCGCCCCCGACGCGAACACCGGAACCCCGGCGAGGCCGAGCAGGACATAAACCGCGACCGCCGTCGCCCCGAGACGCGGGCCGAGCAGCAGCCCGGCGAGCAGAGTGAACATGAATTGCAGCGTGTACACGTCGGTGCCGACGGGTATGCGTATGAATGCCCCGACAGCGACGAGCGCGACAAAGAGAGCGCAGAGAATCATCTCGCGCAGCGACAGCTTTTGCATTTGCATTGCCTCCCAAAAATAAAATGAGACTTATTCATTGCCTACTAATGTTACCCTCATTCGGCTCGATTGTCAACCAATAAATCACATTGAGTTTACGTTTTTGAAACGATACAGAAAAGGCGGCGAGAGGATCATTTCTCATCCCGTCGCCGCCTTCTGTCATTTATTCAATTTGCATGAGAGGAACATCATCAAGCTCCCTGCCAAATATTTTTCATTATCCTGCGATAATTGTCGTTCAGATAATTTATGATTACTTGGAAAATCGTATAGATGTCATCGCCTTTCAGCTCGTCGCCATCTATTTCCATGCAGACATCGAGCATCAAATCGCCGTCGCGGTTCACGTACAGCTTGAAAGGCTTGTAGCTTGCCGTCTCCTCGTTTGTCATTTTCAATATCGCAAGCTGGTTCTGCTCCGTCATCGCCTTTGGCGACACGCGCACGCGAACCAAAGTGAAGATTGAGTCATCAATTATCACAAGCGTCGGAAGCTGCTGACCCTCGGCCGTGATGTACGAGCGGAAAACCGCCGTGTGCTGCGCGTCGTCCTGAAGCTCCTCTATCTCGAAGACCTTGATTTCCTTTTCATCCAGATACGCCTTGAATTTTTCTGCTTTGCTGTTCATAGATAAACCCCTCCATATTTTATTCCGATTCTAATGGGCGCTTGTCTCCCGCTTTGCAGGCGGTAGCCTCGCGCCCATCATCATCGGAAAAATTTACATCTTCTTGCTCAAAACTTCACGCTTGATTTTCCACGGCTATTGCCTCATCAGACTCGCCATCATCCTGCACGAAGCCGTTCTCGATTACCACGTCCTGCTTCAGCGCCTCGCCCGTCGCAAGCGTCGGCGTGATGTCAAACGTGTACTCGCCGTGCCTGTTAGTCACGCGCTCGCGCATCATGTCAACAACGCTGAGATTATCGCCGAAGAGCTTGCTGTAATTCCTTTCGGCGTCAATCAAGACAGCCCGCGACGTTCTGAGCTTGCCGTCGGTGTAGAGATTAAACATCCGCTGCTTGCTGTCCGCCATGCCAAGATTGTTCCAATAGACAAGCTGCTCGCCGTCCCTCGTCGGGATGCGCCCGAATACAGCCACATCGGTCAGCTTATTTTCAAAATGTATCTTGTCAACCGCAAGCACGTCGTTCATTCTGAAATTGCCCTCATCTACATGGACGAATCCTCTGTTCGACCACAGCGATGGCATCTCAGTCCCGCTCAAAGAGCGCAGGCTTGCCAATCTGATATCCCCGCCGATCAATTTTTGACCTTTTGCGCCAATCGCCGAGAGCATGAACACATCATTGCCGCCCTTCGACGTGATGGAGTCGATATGGATATAGTTGCCCGTCAGTCCGACATCCGGCTCGCTGCTGCCGCTCGAATTAGCCAGCACCCCGTTGACGTGCGAGGCCTCGGTGTTGTCCTCCATCAGGAGCAGGACAGCCTTGCCCTCCGCCACGTTCATTATGAGGTCGCCCTTCGTGAGCGCGACGCGCGTTGTTCCGTTCGCCTTCACGTCATTCGCGGTGACAGAGCCTTGCACCGTGTTCGAGATGTCGGCATTATTCCCCGCCTTGACATCGTGCATCGTTATGTCGCCGATTCCGGCGGAAACCTTCGCGTTGCCGCCCGATATTATGTCGGTCGTCGTTATGTTACCGCTTCCTGCGGCTATGTCGGTATCTCTCACCGTCCTGACATCGTTCATCATTATGTCGCCGACTCCGGTGGAAACCTTCGTGTTGCCGCCCGACATTATGTCGGTCGCCGTTATGTTCCCGCGGGTCGCGGCTATGCTGGTGTCGGTTTGGGCTTTCACATTCTCAATCGCGATGTTGCCCGTTCCGGTCGTGATGCTCACCGACTCGTTCGCGGTGATGTCGCCGGTCACCTCTATCGCGCCCTTTTGGGTCTCCATGCTTATCTTGTTTCCCGTCACCTCGCCCGTCACGTTTATGTCGCCGTCTACGGTCGTGGCCGTCACATTGCCGTCAACATTCACGCTGCGGTCGAAATACACGCCGCCTTCCACGTCCACATCGGCATTGACATTGCGTTTCGCCTTTATGGCGTCGGTCACGTGCAGATCGCCGTTGGTTCCTTTGAGATTAACGTCCCTGCCGGAATCAACAAGGCCGTTCTGGTCGATGATGATATTCCTGCTGCCCTTGGTATAGTTGCTCTCCGCCGCCGAAAGAGTAATATCTCCCTCCCCCGTCGAGGTCTTGCCGTAAATCTTAATCTTGCCAAGCCCGACCTCAATCGTGGCATCCTGCTTCGCCGTCACAGTTTCAACGTCGGGGCCGTTGTCGCCTATCGTCACGCCGCCCTTGCCGACATTCACCGCGATGCTGCCGCCCTCGGCTGTCACTGCTTTCTCTATCAGCACTTCGCCCGTGCCCACGCCGATGTTCACGGAGTCGCCGGCCGTCACTTCGTTGCCGATCACCACGTCGCCTGTCGTCGTCCGCATCGTCACATCGTCATGCGCCTTCACATCGTCGCCGATGACGATGCTGCCGGTCGTCGTCTTCATGTTCACGTCGCCGCCCGTCGAGATAACGGTGCTGCCGACATTTATATCTCCGTTGTTCGTCGTGAAATCCACATTCTCGCCTGCGTGCGCCTCATGACCCACATTTATGTCGCCGTCGGCGGTCGTCAGGTTGATCTTGCCTTTCACATCAACATCGGTGTCGAAATAAATGCTGCCCTCTTTTTCAAGCTTCGCCACCAAATCCTTTTCCGCGGAAATGCGGTCGGAAACGTGCAAATCTCCGTTGCCCACATTGAGATTTATTGCGCCGCCCGCCTCCAGCTTGCCGTTCTGGTCGATGATGAATGTGCGCCCGTCGTCTCCGGGTATGTACTTCTCCATCCTCGCCGTTATGGAAATATCTCCTTTTTCCGTGGAGGTCTTGCCGTAGACAATCACCTTCCCGTCAGAGGCAGTAAGGTCAATATTCTCCTTCGCCGTGACGGTCTTTGTATCCGGTCCGTTGTTGCCTATGAGGATTTCACCGTGCCCGGAGGAAATGCCGATGCTTCCCTCCTGCGCCGTCACGGTTCTCGCAATCCCGATGTCGCCTTTGCCCGTCGCGATGGTCACGTTCCCGGCCTTGGACAGTACGTCGCCGTCGGCGCCCACCACAACGCCGTCTTCATCCGTGGTCGCATCGCCGATAGCGATATCGCCCTCGCGGCTGGTGATGGTCACATCCTGCCCCGCGGTGATGTCCTTCCCGATGCTGATATCTCCGCTTCCGGTCTGCAAGCGGATTGCGCCTTCCTCCGAGTTGACGGTTTTGCCCACCGTGATGTCACCTTTGTCCGTGGAAATGTTCACGTCGTTTGTAACGTTCACGTCCCTGCCGAAAGAGGCGTCGCCCTGCTCGGCGATACGGACCGTGATGCCTTTCGCGGCCTGAATATCGTCCGTGATTACGATGTCGCCGTTGCGTCCGTAGAGGCC
>JAFTAB010000051.1 GCA_017458745.1 Schwartzia sp. (in: firmicutes)
ATTGTCTTGCCTTTGTTTTCCTCCCTGTTTGCCAGCTCCGCTGCTCCCGCCAGCGCGGCCCCTGATGATATGCCGACCAGTATGCCCTCGGCGTGGGCAAAGCTCCTGCCCATGCTGAACGCCTCACCGCTCGACACGGTGAGCACTCCGTCATATATTTTGGTGTTCAGCGTGTCGGGGACAAATCCTGCGCCGATGCCCTGCAGCTTGTGCGGGCCGGCTGTGCCTTTTGACAGCACGGGCGAGGTGTCAGGCTCAATGGCGTAGACTTTTATGCTCGGATTTTTTCCTTTTAGATATTCACCGACGCCTGTGAGCGTGCCGCCGGTGCCGACGCCCGCGACGAATATGTCAATGTCGCCGTCGGTGTCCTCCCATATCTCGGGGCCGGTCGTGCTCCTGTGCGCCGCCGGATTTACCGGGTTGGTGAATTGCGACGGGATGAAAGCGTTCGGTGTGCTCTCTTTCAGCTCCTTGGCCTTCTCGATTGCGCCGGTCATTCCTTTTGAGCCGTCCGTCAGGACAATCTCGGCTCCGTATGCTTTCAGCAGCTTGCGACGCTCTATGCTCATCGTCTCGGGCATGGTGAATATGGCGCGGTAGCCGCGAGCTGCCGCGACGGACGCGAGGCCTATGCCCGTGTTGCCGCTGGTAGGCTCGATGATGACAGAGCCTTTTTTCAGCTCGCCGCGTTTTTCGGCGTCCTCGATCATGGAGAGGGCGATGCGATCCTTCACGCTCCCCGCGGGATTGAAATACTCCAGCTTCACGAGGATTTTCGCGGGGATATTCTCCGCCTTGGCGAATTTGCTCGCGGCAAGCAGTGGAGTATGACCTATTAGCTCGGTGACTGATTGAAAAATTTTCATTTTGTACGCCCCCAAATAATATAGTTTAGTGATAGGATATAACAAAGTGTAGTATAAATCATGATTTCCGCCATGTCAATTTTGATTGACCCGCTAAAGAATTTTTTGACAGAAGGTTAATATAAGACTATTATTAATGGCAGAATTATCGTGGCGGCACCGCAACGGAAATATTTTTCTTCCTGATACTTGCATATTGAATCCGATTGATACCGGTCAATGAGCGTAAAACACATGCAACGGAGATAAAAGTGTATGAGCAGCAGATTGTTTTTATCGCAAAACTTAACGAGAAGGCCCGATGAAAATTTTGAAGATGAGCCAATGACGACTAAAGAAAAATTCGTGCCGTACATTGAGAATGTCGTCTTTGCGCTGGTCTGCGCCGCGATTGCATATTTCCAGTCCGGGACGCCCGTGAATCCGGTCATATTTTTTGATTTCAATTATGTATATATCGGGACTATGGGGTTGCTTTACGGCAAGCGGCAGGCCGTCATAGCGATGACGCTGTCGACGGTGATTCTCCTCTATTGCCTGATGCGGGATGGCGCTAATTTTTTTGCCCTCGCGTATATGCCGGAGCATATCCTGCATTTCATCTCGTATCTTTTCACTGCGACTGTCATGGGGTATTTTGCGGACAGCCGAAAATACGAGCGCATGTCGGCGGACTGGCAGCACAAGACCGACATGGAGAAGTATGAGTTCCTGAAGGGGAAATTTGAGGAGGACGAGAAAGTAAAGGATCGTCTCTATCGTCAGATTCTCAATTCCGATGACAGCATAGGGCGGCTATACAGCATTATCCGCCGTCTCGACTCGGTCGCGGTCGAGAATGTTTTCACGCAGTCTGCGTCCGTGGTGGCTGAAATACTCGGCACATATGACATCGCGCTGTACGTTGTGGGCACCAAGCATCGCTATTTGAGGCAAAAAGTGCGTATGGGCGAAATGTCGGCGAGAGAGCCGCGCTCGATTCGAGTGGCGGATCGCGGCTACATGGCGCGTCTCGTTGAGAATCATGAGCTTTATGTCAATCGCGAGCTGGTAAAGGACACTCCGGACATTGCCGCCCCGATTGTTTACAATGATGAGACGATTGCGGTGATTGAGATATTCGGAATGACGTTTGAGCAGTGGAGCCTTAATTCCCAGAACCTGCTCCTCGTCACGACGAGGCTGATCGCGACCGCGATGGGAAGAGCCTATATGTACGAGTCTGACACATTCGGCAACCGCTATATCGAGGGGACGCGCTTCCTGAAAGAGGATGCGTTCCGCGAGATTGAAAATGAGCTGGCGGAGCGCGGCAAAATGCAGGGCGGTCTGATGACGGCGGAAATAGAGATAGAGCAGGGCGGGATGAGCGACGCGGAGATGGACGAGCGCATATCGCCGGTGATAAGGGCGGAGGATTTCGTCGGGCTGAGGGGGAACAGCCTCTGCATATTGTTGCCGGACGCGGATGAAAAGGTCGCGGACATGGTGGAGGAAAGACTTGAAAAGCATGGCGTGAAGGTAAAGGGACGAAAAGTGACAGAGAAAATATAAAATGAGATTCATTTTGTTTATTGTCATATTGTCAGTTACTGAGCAGCGGAGCGGAGGTCGTGGGAATGGGAGCCATAATCAGTATTGATAAGTCGGTTCTTTTTTTTGCCGTTCATTTCATCTTCACTGCGCTCTTTTTCTTTTTCGATTTGCGCGGGAAGGATTTGCTTCGGGCGGGGGTCGAGACGGCGATTGTCTTTTGCCTGCCCGTTGCGGGATTTATCATCATGGCGCTTTACAAGATTATCGCGGGCAGATTTCATCTCTATGTCGGAGAGGAGCCGGAGGAATCGGACCACGGCACGGCGTTTTTCCTCGGGCACAAGGTGGAGGATGATATAGTGCCGCTGAACGACGCTTATTTGCTGCCCGACATTGAGCGCAAGCGTAGGTTTTTCACTGACGCGATAAAGCAAGCCGTCGTTGAGAATGAGCAGATTCTTCGCATGGCGATGCATGACCCAGACCGCGAGGTCGCTTATTATGCGATTTCGTTGCTCACGTCGCGTATAGAAAAGCTGGAGTCGCGCATTTTCGATACGGAAAGGGGAGCAGGAGGCATAGATGGGATTGCCGAGGAAAATCTTGAGGAGTATGCCGGGGTATTGAAGGAGTATCTTTCGCACAAGGATTTCATCGACGAGGTTACTTGGGCGGACAAGCAGCGCACATACATAGAGGTGCTGTCCAGGCTGCGGCGGATTCACGTCGACGTGGCGGATTATTATGAGGATGAGATTTCGGAGCGTCTGCGCGTGAATGATTTTGACGGGGCGATAGCTGTGAGAGATGCGATGAAGGAAAATATCGGTAACGTCGGGGTGACTCTTTTGTCGTCTCTGCGTATTGCCGTTGCCATGCGCGACCACGAAAAGCTAAAACAAACGCTCGATAATATCGGGGCGTTGAAGGGGAGTCTGCGCGGTGATGAGAAATTGCCTGATGAACTGGAAAGGGCTTTTGAATTTTGGACGCAGGGCAGCTTATCTTCTTAATGCAACCTATAGGACAATAACAGATAATATTATTGATACAAAAGAGGTATCGCATGAATAAACGGGGAATAGCGATAGTTTTTGCTTTTGTGCTCGCCCTCGGCTGTTTTTTTCAGTTCAGCCGCATGGATGGATTTTTGAGGCTGGATTCGCCGGAGCACGATGAAGATATGGATGTCATATCCCATTCCGAAGGCATGGCGGATTTGCCTCGCAAAAATATAGAGAAATATCTCATAATATACGACCCGCAAGATGTAGAGAGTGTATTTGCGCGTCACAGAATCGAATGGATGCTGAAGCAATTCAAAAAACAATCTGTATCAATATCACTTAATAATATTGCAGAACATATTGATTCGGATTGGCGTGGCGTGCTGATTGCGACCGGGAGAATTGGGGCTATTCGCTCTTTTTCGGAGATAGATAAATATGTTGCAGAAGGCGGCACGGCGGCGGTGTTTTTTCACCCGACCGAGGAAGGCCGCGTTGATGATGAGATTCTTCGCATGGCGATGGACGGCATGGGCATTGATGACATAGGCGGCACGACGAATGTGCATGGCGTGCGGCTGCTCACCGATTTCCTCATAGGCGGGGAGGGATTTGAGTCAGGGAGGGGCGAGGAGTCATGGTTCACCGCGTCAAATGTGCGGCTAGGCAGCGGGGCAAAGGTAGCGATGGAGTCGGTTGACGGCGACCCGCTGATATGGGAGCATGAGCATGGCAAGGGTAAATACTGCGTTTTCAATGGCTCCGTGCGTGACGACAAAGCGAATATAGGAATACTTGCCGCCCTCATAGGCCACTGCGGTAATGACACGTTGATTCCGGTGCTGGGCAGGAAAATCTTCTTTATTGATGATTTCCCTGCTCCCGCGCCCGAGGGCAATTTTAAAAGGATTTATGACGAGCTTGGGATGTCCACTGTTGACTTTTACAGGAAAGTCTGGTGGCCGTATATGAGGAAAAACGCAGCGGATTTTAATTTGAAATACACGGGGGTAATAATAGAGTCATACGGGGACAGAGTGAATGGCCCTTTCAGTCCGGCTGCCGGGAGAAAGGCAAGAGACAACCTCATCGTGTATGGGCGCGAGCTGCTCGACACGGGAGGGGAGCTAGGGCTCCATGGGTACAATCACCAGCCGCTTCAGATAGACGGGTACCTTGGCGAGGAGGTAGAAGACAGGCTCGACTATGTGGGATGGCCAAACAAGGAGGAAATGCTCGCCTCCGTGAGGGAGCTTTATCGTTATGTGAGGGACGTTTATCCGGATTATGAATTTAAGGCATATGTGCCGCCATCGGACATATTGTCGCCAGAGGGTCACGAGGTCGTGAAGGAGGCGGTGCCGTCACTGCGCGTCTATGCGTCGATTCTGGACGGGGCAGCGGAGGCGATGGGCTACTATCAGGATTTCTCTCGCAATGACGACGGCACGTATGAGATGCCCAGAATCACGGCGGGCCACTGCCCGAGGCGCACTGATGTATGGAAAATCATCAGCGTCGTGAACTACATCGGCGTGTTTTCTCATTTCGTTCATCCCGATGAGATATTCTACGAGGAGAGCGAGGGGCTGACATGGGGCATGATGGAGAGCGGCCTGAGAGATTTCCTCGTGGAGTCGAGCGAGCGTTATCCTTGGCTTCACCCTGCCACGGCCTCGGAGGGGGCGGAGTATCTGGGAGACTATCTTGACATGGATTACAGCGTTGAGCGATTCCCTGATGGCAAGGGAATGAAGATAGTGACCGAGAATAACAAATACTCGCTCAGTTTCATAATGCGCTCCGAGCATGATATAAAAGAGGAGCGCGTCACGGGGGCAAAAATCAAGGCGATAGGAAAGGGCGCATACCTGATCGAGACGACTTCCGATGTAGTTACGATAATTTGGTAGCGGAAGTACACTGGATGATATGGAAAGAAAATGCGTTTGATTTTGTCGGGGAAAGGGGGATTTGCTTGTGCGTATTTGTCTGCTTGCTGAGGGGTCGTACCCTTATGTCGTCGGCGGAGTCTCCTCGTGGGTGCAGATGCTCATAAAGGGTATGCCGGAGCATGAGTTTTTCGTCTACTCGATTGGCGCGGAGGAGAGCGAGCGCGGGCAATTCAAATATACTCTCCCTGATAACCTGAAAGGTATTCAGGAAGTATTTCTAGATGAGATTTTGAACAGCAAATCATCCGAGATGCTTGAGAATATCCTCTCCGCGCATGAAAAAGAGGTAATGCGGGAGCTAGTCACGGGAGAAAAGCCTATTGATGTAAAGGAGCTTGCAAAGATTTTTCGTGTGCCGGGGAGATTCAAGAGCCCGCTGTCCATTTTTATGAGCAGTGATTTTTTTGATGTTATTGAAACTGTGTATCACGAGCGGTACAATTATCTTCCGTTTACCGATTTCTTTTGGACATTGCGCTCTATGCTCGTGCCGCTTTTCTTTTTGCTTCAGCAGGAGCTGCCGGAGGCTGACGTTTATCACAGCGTGGCGACGGGGTATTGCGGGGTGATTGGCGCGCTTGCCGCCGAGGTCTACCACAAGCCTTTCATTATAACGGAGCATGGCATTTATTCGCGCGAGAGGGAGGTAGAGATTATAAAAAGCGACTGGGCGAAGGGCGATTTCAAGTCCGTGTGGATCCAGTATTTTTATAATCTGGCAAAGTTATCGTATTTAACAGCGAATCATGTATATACGCTTTTCGAGCATAACGCCGAAGTGGAGATTAGTCTGGGATGCGACCCGGAAAAAATAAGAATCGTGCCAAACGGCGTGCGCATGGAGCGATTTGAGGGCATAGGTGAGCTTCAGCCGATTGATGATGGGGAGCCTTTCACCATAGGCGCGGTGGTGCGGGTTGTTCCTATAAAAGATATTGTTACACTATTACGCGCTTTTTTCTTGGTAAAACAGGAGAAAGATTTAATAAACGCAAGGCTTTTCGTCATCGGAGGGACTGAGGAGGATGAGGAATATTTTTCGCTTTGCAGGCAAACTGTCGAGATGCTCCATATCGGGGACGTGACATTTACAGGCTCGGTGAATGTCACGGACTATCTGCCGAGACTCGATCTCTTGGTGCTTTCTTCCATAAGCGAGGGGCAACCGCTCGCCATACTGGAGGGACATGCGGCGCACCGGCCGTTTGTCGCGACCGATGTGGGATGCTGCCGCGAGCTGCTGCACGGAGAAAAGAATGACACGCTGGGACATTCGGGCGTGATTGTCGCGCCGATGGATTTCCAAAAGATGGCCGAGGAGATTGTACGCCTTGCACGCGATTTTGAGCTTCGACGCGAGATGGGAAATATCGGGTATGAGCGGGTGAGGCGCATGTACACATACGAGCGATTCATAAATGAATATAAAAATATTTATGCTCATGCAATGGAGGGGGGAGGCTGATGGCGGGCGTCGGTTTTGAGCTTAGAAAGCTGTTTGCCGATAGGACGGCAGTGGGGCAGATAAAGGCGTACTCTTATTCCGCTGTTATAACGGCGGGCCCTTTTGCATTGCTCACATTAATGGTGCTCGTGGTACAGGCTTTCTATTCCTTTTTTGATGTAGATGAGTCGACGAGGGAGCAATTCGTCGCTTATATTGTCTATGCATTCATATTTTCGCAGGTGATTTCGAGCGGCTTCACGATGGTGCTCACTCGGTATATAGCGGACTGCCTGTCTGTCGCGCGGTGGAATGACGTCACGGCATCAATGCTTGGCATGGGAGCAATCCTTTCAATAATAGGCGGCGTTATCGTGACAATCTATTATTGGGGTACTCCGTTGCCGTTCTTATCTAAGATTCTGGCATATCTTTTCTTTGCGCTGCTCATGTTCGTTTGGACTGAGGGGGTATATCTTTCCGCGATAAAACGATATATGCGGCTGATGCTCGGCTACGCGGGCGGCATGGTGACCAGCAGCATAATGATGTATGTGTTACTGAAATATGCTGATGATTATTTTAGCGCCGACCAAGCCGGCCTGCTCGCGCTGGTCATAGGCATGACAGTAATAGCGATTGCTTTTTTGCTGCTTGTTACCGCTCATTTCGGTCTGCCGAACGGCGCATTGAATTTTGCTTTTTTGCCCTATTTTGAGAGACACTACAGATTATTTTTCTCTTCATTTTTCCACATGCTTGGCACTTTTATACCTAATATGATAATATGGTTTGGGCCTTTGGGCGTTGTCGCCGGCAATTCACATCGTTACGCGCCTGTTTATGATATATTGACATTTTATGCGTTTCTATCAATATTGCCTATGATGATGCTTTTTGTGGTGGCGGTTGAAACGAATTTTTATGAAAAATATTCATTATATTTTACCGCTGTGACGCGCAAGGGTAATTTCCACGCGATAGACAATGCGCGCCGCAATCTCCTTCATACGATGTGGTTCGAGCTGAGGCACGTCGTCGAGTATCAGCTCGTTTTCACGCTGGTTTGGCTGGCACTTGGGAGTTATTTGCTCAATTTCGCCGGAATAACCTACGCGCAGATAAATATGTTCAATGTCATCCTGTTCGGGACATTTTTTGTGGGAATCCTTCAGCTAATATATATCCTGCTGATTTATTTTGATTATCAAAAAGATGTTATGATTATATCTTTACTTTACGTTATATTGAATGTTGTGCTTGGTTTAGTGGGCTTTGAGTTCATCGGGGAGATGAGCTATGGATTTACTTTTTTCCTTGCGGCGGCGATTTCATGCGCCGTTGGCCTTTGGAGGCTCAATCATTTTGCAAAGCGGATAAATTACTTCGTGTTTTGCTCGCAGCCTGTTTTTTACAGGCCGCCAAACGGTATATTGACGAAATTCACGCTCTGGCTTTATGGCGAAAGATATGTTAATCTTGAGTTGCTGGGCACGGAGAAAGAGGAAGAAAACGAGAGACAGGCGGTAGCATCGAAAAAATAATTTTGCCGTCGGGAGGTGACAGATATGCGGATGAGCCGCAAGCGTGGCAGGAAGCTTCGCGAGAGACTGGAAAAGGAGCGGGAGGAGCAGCTCGGAAAAAACGCCGGCAACGAGGGCAGATCGTTTAGAATGTCGCGCAGGCGTCATCATGATTATCAGTGGAATCAAAAACCGATGCTGACGCGTCTCGCCAAGGACAGCGGCACTGCCGCTACTGCGGCTATCGCGGCGACTATCGCCACCGCTCCGTTGGCCGAGGCATCGTCCATGCAGACTCTATTGGAGTTGCCCGGGACTTTTCAGGCGATGAGGGATGCCCGTGACAGGAACAGGAATATTCGCGCTTTGAAACGCGAGACGGAGGCGGCGCGCATAAATCTCGCGCAGGCACAAGAGGATGTCAGGACCGCTTTGAATGATAGCCGATCGGCGCAAGACGCATTGCGGAGCCTGAGGGCAAGCCTGAACGCGGCGCGGGTGGAGCTGGTGCGCGTCGGAGACGCGCTCGCCGAGGCGGAGGCCGAGGCACTGTCGCGCAAGGCGGAAGCTGATGAGGCTGAAGAAAAAAGAGACGCGATGGCGTCCTCCGTCGAGGAAAAGCGGGAGGAGGTTTACGCGGCGCGCGAGCGATATGAGTCTTTTTTTCAGGGCAGCGGCGAGGCAGAAAAGGACCCGATGATTTTTGGCGATGATGAGCGGGGCCGTGCAGCCAATGGCGATATTGTGTCGGATGTAAAGCGCGGGGACTATGGCGAGCTGGCGCAGAGAATTGAGAGGGCATGGGAGAGCGTCGGATTTCAGCAAAATCGCCTCCGCGAAGTCGAGGCAATGGTTCGCTCAAATAGTGACGGCATTATCTCTGGCGTTACAGGAAATAGCACTAATAATAAGCTGACCGATAAACAAGCGATGGAGCTTGAGTCGGCAATCGCTGCGGCGCAGAATGATGTGCTGGAGCTTGAGTCGGAGCTTGATGCGATGGAGGAAGCGTTTGACGCATTGAGCGATGAGGCTGATGAGCTTATGGAGGCCGCCGCTGACGCTCGGGATGAGGCTGATGAGCTGGCATCGGAGCAGGAGTCACTCGTTCAGGATATAAATGAGCTGGAAAATGACGAGGCTGATACTATAACATGGAATGATGAGGCTGACAGTGCGCTCGATTTTGCGGAGCAAAGCCAGCGGCAGGCAGAACTGGAGGTCGCGAGGGCGCTCTATGAGCAAGACCACATGGGCGACGGAGGCGTGTCAGCGCAGACGCGATTTGATTATTATAATTGGCATGGGCCGGAGCATGGTCATCAGCTTGTCGTCGGAGAAAGTTTTTATAAAGCCGGGAGAAATATAGATATAGGAATTGAGACGGGATTCGTTCATTCATCGTCGGGGCGTGAGCATGGCACTGCAAACGGGATGCTTGATACGACACTCAATGCTGTTATTAAAAATGATAATAAAAAATATGACGTTCACTATGAATTTGCTGTGAACCTTCCGACGGGCAGGACTACGCATCAAAACGCGCAGTTGCCCGAGGGCGTGGCTCGTCACACGTCATTTGGTGAGGGCTGGGGATTCACGCCGGGCATAGCTGTGACGCATCACTTCAATGAGGAGGACAGTTTGACAGGCAGGTTGTCATTCTCATGGAAAGGGAATTACGATTATCGACTCTCGGAATACGATGATGCCGGCGTGGAGCATATCAGGGAATCGAGTGTTCAGCCCGGCGAGGAGATTAGTCCCGAGGTCGTTTGGCTGCACGCGGGCGACAAGGGACAAGCGATGGCGAAAGCGAAATTCACGGCGACAAGCGTGACTACGCAGGACGGCCATAAATATAGGGACGGGACATCTGTTGATATTTCCGCTTTCTATAGCCACGATTTTACAAAACTCGATTCGTTCCAATTATGGATGCGCTATTTGCATAATGGGCGTATTGATTTCCATGATTCATCATGGGACAGCCCGAATAACAGAGGCGTCTCATGGCGTGAGGCGGGCATAGGGTGGACGCATGACTTTGACGTGGAGCATCATCGCTCATTTCACCTCATGGCGAATTATCAAAAGGCTCATGGCGATGTCTATCGCTTTACCACATACGGAAGGAATGAGTGGGGAGAATATTGGCTCAATCCGCGCCGGCTTTCGATAATGGCGTCGTATGAGGTGAGAACGGGCGAGCGCGATGCGCTGGAGCTGCGACTGGAGCGATACTATATATATGACCGCGGGGTAAATGACTACAGGGGCTGGGGCGGCATGGTGATGTACACACATTCATTTTGAAGGATGGGAGCTGTGCATCAATAATCACTTCAAAATGTAGTCTGCGTGACAGGAACATCTTCGGTCTAAAATTTTGGTCGAAGATTAATATTATTTGATGGGGATTATATATGTCAAAATATCTTTTATTGATTGTATTGCTATTTTCATTAATTACTGTATCGCACGTCGATGCGTCATCACGATCGTATATCGACACTATGGTGTCGCTCGTTCATGATTTATCGCAATATGCCAAATCGGGGCATCCACGATTTCAGATTATGGGGAATGGCGGTGCATCATTATTCCTGCCCGTGGATGGAAACACAGAGGAAAATGTGGCAATTCTCATGGACAGCCTCGATGGCGAATTAGTTGAATCAATGTTTTATGGCTGGGCGATGGAAAACGGAAACTCGACTCCCGACGAGGAACGGGCATATTTTTGCCACGCCCTTGCTTCTCCAAAAGCGGCAAAAATCCCGATTTTTTCTCTCGACTATGTGAAAAATGACGGCGAGGCGCAAGACGCGGCTCGCCGAGCCGGAGAGCTTGGCTATATCGAGGGCGTGTCGTATAGGCGAGAGCTTGACGCGATACCCGATGACCCGCCGAGGGAAAATCCAAATGACGTGACATCGCTCAAAATGGCAAAAAATTTTCTTGTGCTGCTAAATCCCGGCAGTTTCGATAATCGTGAAAAATATCTTGCTGCCCTGCAATCCTCGCCTTACGATCTTTTGATAATAGATCTTTACTTCGGTGAGCAGATGCTTAATGAGAGAGAGCTTGAAAGTCTCAAAAGGAAGCCGCATGGCGGCAGGAGGCTCGTGCTTGCATATATGAGCGTCGGCGAGGCGGAGACGTATCGCCCGTATTGGTCGGATGAATGGAATGAGAGACTGCCTTTTTGGATTGACGCGCGCAATGAGGAATGGGAGGGAAACTACAAGGTGAAATACTGGAATGATGAGTGGCACGATATATTATATGGAAATGAAGATGCTTATCTTGATAAAATAATTGCCGCCGGATTTGACGGAGCATTTCTTGATGTCATTGACGCATACTGGTATTTCATGGATAAAAAATGAAAATATAAAAGGGCTGTCCCATGAAGGAAAAATCAATCGAACTGCTTGCGGGAAAAGGATTCTTACGGTATAATCCATTTATGTCAACCAAAAAATAATCCTAGGTTGACTAACGGAGGAACCTCATGACACTTTACAGTATGAAAATGCGAGCCAGCCGGACGGAGAACGGGAAAAGCGAGCATATTTCCGGTGCCGAGCGAATTTTGCCCGAAAGCGCCTTGATCGAGAACGCCGGAGCGATGATTGACCGTGCGCTGCATCATGCCAAAGGACGTGCGGACTACATACAAGTCAAAATCGAAGAAGCGCGGACGGAAGAAATCGGGTATGTCGAAGCGCTTCCTGTTTCCACCGTGGAGACGGAAAATGCCGAAGAGGGGAGGAAAGCAATTATCTCCCTTTTGCGCAAAATCGGCATCGAAAACGGGGACGCCGTCCTGCGGAAATTTCACGAAACCTATAATATGCGCGGCGCGATGCTGCTAGACGTCGATACGCTGGAACGATTGGAGCCCGATCCCGCCCGAGGGATCCGCGCCACCTACATGGACGCAGAGCACGGCGAGAACCGGGCTGCCTGCACAGTGAAAAATCATTTCCAAGAGGCAATCGTGCTGGCGAGCAAGGTGTCGAGCGCGCCCCATATCCTCGCGGAGATTTGCGTGTCCGATGACCCCGGCTATGTGACGGGCTATGTCGCATCGAAAAAAACGGGATATGTCCGCATCACGCGGCTCAAGGAAAAGGATGACCCAAACGGCGGCCGGATTTTCCTGTACCGCGGCTCTCGGAACGATGTGCCAAAAACCATCGCCTATCTGGAAAAGAAAAAAATCCTCGTAAAAAACGCCCCCGCCTCCCCTTCCTCGATGCCATCCGCCGACCCGTGGCGCGTGTTGGCCGAAGATATCCGTCGGCGAAAGGACTCAGGGCTGTACCGCACGATCAAGACCCTCGAATCTGCACAAAGCGCCCATGTCCGCGCGAAGGGGCACTCTCTCTTGATGCTGGCGTCCAATTCCTATCTTGGGTTGATTGACCATCCGCGAGTGAAACGCGCGGCGGCGGAAGCCGTCCAAAGATTCGGCGGCGGTTCCGGCGGCTCACGCCTGACGACAGGAAGCCTGCCAATCCATGACGAGCTGGAGTCGGCGATTTCCCGCTTCAAGGGAACTGAGGCGACGCTCTTGTTCGGCACGGGATACATGGCGAACGTCGGCATCCTCTCCGCGCTCGGCAGGAAGGACGCAATCATTTTCAGCGACGAACTGAACCATGCGAGCATCATCGACGGTTGCCGTCTTGCCCGCGCCCGGACAGTCATTTACCGCCATGCGGATATGCGCGATCTGGAAGCGAAAATTCGGGCCGTACGCCCCTCATTCGGCGTCATCGTCGCCGACGCGGTGTTCAGCATGGACGGCGACGTTGCGCCGCTGCCGGAGATTATTGCCCTCGCGAAAAAATACGGTTTGCTTTCGATGGTGGACGAGGCGCACGCTACGGGCGTCATTGGCAAAACGGGGCGCGGGCTGGCCGAACATTTCGGGCTCAAAGAAAAGCCCGACGTTGTGATGGGAACACTGAGCAAGGCGCTGGCCAGTGAAGGCGGCTTTGTCTCGGGGCGGCAGCTCTTGATTGATTATTTGCGGAACACGGCGCGCAGCTTTATTTTCTCTACAAGCCAATCCCCGGCCACCCTTGCCGCCGCGAAAGAGGCTCTCGCGATTTTGGAGGAGGAGCCGGAACGGGTGGCGCGCCTGCAAGAGAACACCCGGGCCTTCGTCGACGCGCTGGCGGAAAACGGCGTCGAGACAAGCAGCGAATCCGCCATTGTGCCGATTATCGTAGGCGACGAGTGGCGCGCCTTGCAAGCGGCAAACCAGCTCTATGACGAGGGGATTTTCCTGTCCGCCATTCGCTATCCGACCGTGGCGAAAGGCAGCGCAAGGCTTCGGGCGGCCATGATGGCGACGCACACGGAAGACGAGCTGCGCGCCGCCGCCGCAAAAATTGCCGCCGTGCTCCAGCGGCTGATGTAAGAATTATTCCTGCTTCGTCGCGGATTTTTTCCAGACGAAGGTGTACTTGCTGGCGCAGGACTCGATTTTTGTCCCGTCGATGAAGAGCTGCTTCCCCGAGAGCTCGCCCGTCCTGCCCAGCGAAAAGGTCATACCCGCGAACATTGTATAATCTTTGCGTGTAATGTTTTGTTTTTCAATATGTATATATTACACAAAACCCGCGAAGTTTCTGCTTCGCGGGCTTTTTTGCAAAAAAGCTGCCGCACGTTTCAAATTACGTGCGACAGCCCTTTTAATTTTGAAAGCAATATTTTTCTCAAACAGAGTTTTAGGGAGGCACTCCTTCGGCGTGACCGTGACAGTCCGCTGGACTGTCATGCCCTCTAGAAGGGAGGCACTCCCCCGTCAGCTTCGCAGCCCCCCTCATGGAGGGGGGCTGCACTCCTCTCAGAAGAATGCAGTTTTTAGGGAGAACCTTAATTCGCGCACTGCTTTTTCCAAAATGCCAGCGCGTCGTCAACCCAGCCGTCGGCGGGGGTGCCCCTGCCCAGCCCGAATCCGTGCGGCATCCCCTCGACTACATGGAACTCCGCGGGAATACCGTATTTTACCAGCCGATCGGTTCGCGTTCGCATGGCTTTTTGGCCTATAATGCTGTCCTCGCTGCCTATTATTGAATAGGCGGGCGGGTCCTTTTGCGTCACCATCGTGTATGGCACATATGCCAGCACCGTTGCTGCCGGTTGCGGCAAATCTTCCTCGCCGTATGACGAGATGGTCGAGCCGACCTGTGCCGCCATGCAGGCGCCGGCGGAGCAGCCCCAAAGTGAGTAATCCTCGGGATGTATCGCCAGACTATTTGCATGGTTGAATAAAAATGTGATGGCCTTAGCGAGATCCTCGCAGGCGTATTTGGCCTTGCGCCCCGCGCGGTACTGTATGACGAATGCGTTGATGCCCTTTCGCGCCAGCTCGATGGCTATGGGGAAGCCCTCGTGAATCGAGCCGACATAGGCGAATCCGCCTCCCGCGCATATAATGGCAAAATGCGCCCCTGGCCGTCCCCTGAAAAAGAAAAGCCCCGTGTCTTTGTTTGCCTCTTCCTCTGCATCATAAAACTGATAGAAAATCTGCCGCCCGCTGTGTACCTCGTGCATCATGTAGTTGATGCAGTCGCGCGACTCGTCCGCGTCGACGTTGTGGTGGCAGGGGAGGAGCGTCGCCACATCCGAGAGCGGCATGTCAAGATTAAA
>JAFTAB010000052.1 GCA_017458745.1 Schwartzia sp. (in: firmicutes)
GTGCCGCCGAATCCCATGAGCGACGCGGCGCATATGCCGACCGCCAATGCCTTTTTCAAACCAGAAAACTTCATAACAATACCCTCCTAAAATAATTATGAATAAATTTTTCAGACAACGGATCCCCCTGCCGATTGTCTTTTTTTATATAAAACCATGATGACCGCAATCGCAATCAAAATCCGCTGCGGAATCAGGGTCTCATATGTTGGGTAAATGCCGAGGACGTCGATGGTCGGGAAGCCCTCAATGCGCGTCATTGAAATGACCTCGCCCTCCTGAAGCTCCTCAATGCCGCTGCCTGTGAACGTCACGGCAAGAAGGAACATCAACGCGCTTGTTACCAAGAAGAACGGGCGAAGCGGGATTCTAAGCGCCCCATGCTGAATCAGGAAGAACAATATCGCCAGCACCGCGCAGCCCGTCGCGAAGCCGAGCCATATCATGTCCACGTCGCCAAACGCATTATTGAACAACGCTTGGTAAAACAAAATCACTTCCGCGCCCTCGCGATAGACCGCGAGAAACGCCGCAAGCCCCAGCGCACGCATTTTGCCTGTGGAGATGGTCGTGTTCACCATGCCCTCGATATATTTTTTCCACTCGGCGGCGTCCGCCTTGCCTCCCATCCACGCGCTGGTCGCCAAGAGCACGACCACCGCGAAGAGCGCCGTCGCGCCCTCGATTATCTCACGGCTCGCTCCCGATGCCGCGCCGTCAAGAGCCGTGCTGAAAAGATACGCTGACGCGAAGCTCGCCGCCACTGCCGCAATCGCCCAATTATAGACCGTGCTCAGATATTCGGGGCGTCCGGCGCGGGCGAGATACGCGATAATCGCGACCAGCACGAGAATCGCCTCCACGCCCTCGCGAATCAGGATCAGGAACGCCGCCCAAAACGACGCCCAACCGCCCTGCTCCGTGCCCTTGTGCATCAGAAGCGCAACGTCCCTGTCAATAATCTCCATTACCTTATCCGCCTCGGCCTGTGCCGCTTCCGGCGTGCCACCGTCAATCATCACGCGCTTCATTTGGTTGAAATGATACTCGGTCAGTCCCACGTCCTTCGCCGAAATAGTGCGGCGAATCGTCATTTCCAAGCCGTCCTTCTCATAAATCGCGTAATAGGCGTCATTTACTTTCTTTTTCGCCCCGTCCACGTCCCCCGCGCGGTAAATCTGCACCGCCTCGGATAGCGTCGAGCGGATGTGCTCGCCGATCTGCTCCCAAGTCTGCGCCGCGTCCACCTGCGGCGAAAAAAGCAACAACACGCCAACGAGCCATACCCAAAAAACATTTCTGATTTTTCGCATCGCGAACCATCGCCTCTTATAATTACTACTAATCTTCGACCAAAAATTCAATAAATATACTCATTCTCAATAATTTTAGAAAAAAAATCCTGCTCATTCAGACAATCTTTGAAACGGAATAATGATAATCGCGTTGCACTCCATGGGATTGCCGTGGCTGTCCGTGGCAGGCTTGTAAACCCACCGCCTCGCCGCGCTCATTGCCACCGCGTCCACCAGCGGGCTTCCCGAAGTCACCATGATTTTCGTGTCCTTGATTTTTCCGTCGACGCCGATACGCGCCGACACGCTGACGCGCCCGCCAAAGGACACCGTTCCCGCCGCGGGGTAAAACGGCTTCAATAGCCTCGCATTCTCGGCGATTTTCCTGCCGCCGCCACCGCCGTTTCCGCCGCCGCTCAAAACGACCGTCTGCGGGCCGTTACCCTTGCCGTCTTTTTCCATTTGCCGCAGCTTTTCCAGTGCCTCTTTCTCATTCGCAGCGACAATCGGCTTCGCGCTTTCCTCGGAAAGCGGGGCTTCGTCCGTCACGAGCTCCGGAGCGTCATCGGGGACAATGACCTGCTCCACGAAAGGCCGATCGTCCACGGGGGCTTCCGTCTCCCCTGCCGCGCTTTCCGCCGCGGCAGACTCATACCCTGCCCCAATGTCTCCCGGCGGCGCATCCGGAACTTGATCGCCGGGCGCAAGCTCGCTCGGCAGCTCCATCGTGTCCACCCACTCAATCTCTTGCGTCGGCGCAAAATCCGGCACAGCGCTGAAAAGGCGCGGCGCAGCTAGGCTTATAAACAGCCACGCCGCGAGGTGCGCGAAAAACGCCACAAGATACGCCATCCGCCAATGGCTGGGATAATCCATCGCTATTCGCCCCGCTTCTCCGTCGCAATCGAGACGTGCCGCGTGCCGCTCCGCTTCAAGACGTCCAGCACCGATACCACATTTTCATAGGGTGTCTTTTTGTCGCCACGCAGCACGAAAACCGTCTCAGCGTCGGCGAGAAGCGACTCCTTTACCTTCCCCGGCAGCTCGCGAATCGAAATCGTCTCCTGCTTGTACTGGATCGTGCCGTCCGCCGCCACCGCCACGGGAATTATATTGGGCCTCGTGTCGCGTTTCGCGGTGGATGCCGCCGGAAGATTCACCTGAATGGTATTCGACTGCACCATGAAAATCGAGCTGATCATGAAAAAGACCAGCAGAAACAGCATGATGTCAATCATCGGAATGATCATCACCGTCGGCTCTTTCATTTCGTGGAAATTACGCCGCATGAGACGCTCCTCCCGCCGCCGAGATTACCGCAGCCTCCGCGCGATCCGCCAATGTCAGCAGCGCGTCCATGCGCGACGCCAGCACCGTATGCACGACCAACGCGAAAATCGCCACGCAAAGCCCCGTGGCAGTCGCAATCAGGGCCTCGCCTATGCCCGCCGTGATGGCCAGCGGCTGGTCTGCGGCAATGCTGAAAATATTGAAGGAATCAATCATGCCCGCGATTGTGCCAAGAAGCCCCAAAAGCGGCGCCAGCGTCACAATCATCGACAGATAATTGAGCCGCGCCCGCAGCTTCATCGCCGCCTCGCCATAAGCGGACTCCACTGCGAGGCGCACGTCCGCCCCGCTTTCCTGCGCTCGCGCGCCTGCGCCCAAAAGAAACGCCGCCACGTTGTCCCCCTCCGCGTCGACAGAGGAAAGCCCCGCGTGCGCCGCGTCCATGATTTTCTTTATCAGATCCTCGGCCCCCGCCGACGCGCGGCGATA